>JAAYUB010000096.1 GCA_012517875.1 Acidobacteriota bacterium
ACGGCTCCGAGCCGATGTACTGGCCGTGGGGGATGATGTCAAAGTACTTCCGGCCGCTCAGGAAGTCGGAGAGCTCTTCGTGGATGTTGCCGCCGCCGTTGAAGCGGGTGTCCACGATCAGGGCCTGCGTGCCGACGTGACGGCCCAGCGCCTCCTCGAACACAGTGCGCATGCTGGGGTCGTTCATGGCCCGGACGTGTACGTAGCCGATCTTCCCGCCGGATATCCGCTCCACTTCGTCTCGGCGGTTTTTCACCCAGCGCTGGTAGAGCAGCTCCTGCATCGCGCCGGCGGCGATGGGCTTCACCGTCTCCTCCCACCGGGTGCCGGCGGCCGGATCGTACACCGACAGCAGGGTGGTCTTGCCCGCCTTCCGGTTCAGGAGCCGGCTGTAGTCGATCTCCGCAGTGAGCGACTGGCCGTCGATCTTCTCCAGCACGTGGCCCGCCCGGATCTGCGACGCGGCGGTATCGAGCGGGCCGCCGGCCACGACTTCGGCGATCTTCACCCCGTCGCCGGCGCCGTCGAACGCGAACAGGAGCCCGAGTTCGGCCGTCTCGTCGCCGCCGGTCACCTGGGGCCGGTAGCTGCAGCCGGTGTGGGAGGCGTTGGTCTCGCCCAGCATTTCGCTGAGCATCTCGGCGAAATCATAGTTGTTGTTGATGAAGGGGAGGAACTTCTTGTACTGCGCGTAGTAGTAGTCCCAGTCCACGTTGTGCAGACCGGGATCGTAGAACTTGTCGCGCAGCTGCCGCCAGGCGTGGTCGAAGATGTACGCGCGCTCCCCGGCCGCGTCCAGGATCATCTCGTCGCCCATCTTGAGCGGCTCGGCCTTGCCGCTCTCGGCGTCCACCTTCATGGGCTTGCGGTCGGCCAGGATGAAGATGAACTTGCCGTCGCCCGACAGCTCCATGGCGGCCTGCCGCGCGTTGAGCTTTGCGAACAGCTTGGTCTCGTTCGTGCGGAGTTCCTGGACCCACAAGTCGTTCCCCTTTTCGAAGCTGGTGAGGTAGAAGAGCTTCTCGCCGTCCTTGGACAGGAGCCAGTCCCGTGCCGGCGACGAATGCACCGTCAGCCGGGCCTTCCGCTCCGCAAGGTTCGCCCAGTCGAAGGTCAGATCCTTGGACGGCGCCTTTTCTGCGGCATCTTTGCCATCCGCCTCCTTTTTCGCCTCCTTCTCCTTGGCCGCCGCCTCCTTCTTGGTCTTCTCCTCCTGCTCCTTCAGCAGGGCGAATTCCTCCTTCGAAAGCTTGAACCGGTCGAAGGCGGCCTTCGTGAAGAACATCGCGTAGACGTCGCCGCTGACGATTCCGCCGCCCTGCTGCCGGGCGCCATGCCGGGTGGTGCCCCAGATCATCATCGTGCCATCCACTGACCATTTCGGCGCCCCGTTGCCGTAGCCGCTCATGGTGAGGTTGTGCAACTCGCCCTGGCCGTCGGCCGACACCAGTCCCACCTGGCTGTTCTGGAGCCGCTCGGGATAGCCGAACTCCACCAGAAACCACTTGCCGTCGGGCGACCACTGGTAGTACTGGTCGCCGTCCCGGTAGGAGTAGTTCTTGTCCGCAGGGAGGATCAGCCGGGTCGCCTTCGACTCGAGGTTGATCACCTTGAGGGCGACCCGGTTCTCCAGGTACGCCACCTCCTTGCCGTCGGGGGAGAAGGCGGGCTGGAATTCCTCGGCTGCCGTAGCCACCACCGGCTCCTCCTTGAGAACGGTGGACAGGTAGAAGTACGGCTCCTCCTTTCGGACGATGGAGACGCGGTAGACGTTCCAGTTGTTGTCCTTTTCCGCCGCGTAGACCAGCGACCGCCCGTCGGGGCTGAAGTTCACGCTCCGCTCCTGCCAAGGGGTGTTGGTGATGCGCTTGGTGGTCCCCGCCTCCAGGCTGGAGACAAAGATCTCGCCGCGGAACACCCAGGCGTACTCCTTGCCGTTCGGCGACAGCGTCGCCTCCGCCAGCCCCTCGCGCACGGGCAGCACCTGCGTCAGCGTGTCCCGGCCGTCCACGGCCAGGCGCACCGCGACTCTCGCGGGCTGCCCGCCGGGTTTCAGCGTGTAGATCTCGCCGTCGTAGCCGAAGCAGAGCAGGTCGTTCTGGGCGCGGGTGAGGAAGCGGACGGGGTTCCGGGTGAACCGGGTAAGCTGGACGGCTTTGGCCGGGTCGGCTAGAGAGGCGCGGTACACGTTGAACGTCCCGTCCAGTTCGCTGAGGTAGAAGAAGTCCTTGTCGTTGGCGGCGAACACCGGGTTCCGGTCCTCGCCGGCGAACTCGGTGAGTTGGGTGTACGTTTTCGTTTTGAAGTCGTAAAGCCAGACATCGCGGGTCACCGCCGAAGTGTGGTGCTTGCGCCAGTTGTCCTCGTAGCCCTTGACGTCATGGTAAATCAGCCGGCGCCCGGCCGAATCCAGGGTGGCGTCGAGCGCCGGCATCGCCAGCGCCATGTCGACGCGGCCCCCGGTCACCGGGACGCTGTAGAGCTGGGTCATGGCCCGGGTTGGGAACTGGACGTCGGTGGGGGCCTGCTGCCGCCTGGCCGAGAACAGCACCGACCGGCCGTCGGCGGTGAAGGCGCTGGGCACTTCGGCGGCCGAATGGAAGGTGAGGCGCCGGGCCTCGCCGCCGGCGGCCGGCATCACGAACACGTCGAAGTTGCCGTAGCGGTCTGAGGCAAACGCGATCCGCTTCCCGTCGCGGCTCCACACCGGGGCGTACTCGAAGGAGACGCCCAGGGTCAGGGGCACGGCCGTCCCGCCGGCGGCGGGCACCGACCAGATGTCCCCCTTGTACGAGAAGGCGATGGTGCTCCCGTCGGGGGAGATGGCGGGGTACCGCATCCAGAGCGGCGCGTCCTGGCCGAACGCGGCGGCGCCCAGCGCGATGAGCAGGCTGACAATCAACATCCAACGTGTGCGTTCCATATGCACTCCATGAAAAGGATTGGGTTCGAAGTATTCTTATACGCCGCGAACCGCCCGAAAGGTTCGGCCGGCCGGTCTGAAATTTTCAGCCAAGCCATGAATCAAAGGTTGCGTCGTTTCCTGCAGAAAAGTATTGACAGAGTTTCCTGACCGTATTACTTTTACTGAAATATTTAGACTGTTGTCTAAATATTTAAATACAGAATATGCGGAGAGACCATCGTGCTGAGTCCGACCTTCAAAGCCCTGTCCGATCCGACGCGCCGGGAGATCCTGCGGCTGCTCGCCGCAGGCGACCGGACGGCCGGCGAGATCGCCGACCGCTTCGACATGACGAAGCCCAGCATCTCGCACCACCTGGGGATCCTGAAGCAGGCGGGCCTCGTGACGGACGAGCGGCGGGGCCAGCACATCGTCTACTCCATCAACACCACCGTCTTCCAGGAAGCCATGAGCTGGCTTATGGGATTCACGCACGACACCGGAGCGGGAGGCAAACATGGAACGCGCTGACACGTCGAACGAATCGTATCATCTGGGCCGCTGGGTGGTCCGGGAGGATTGGCCGGTCTGGGTGTTCATGGCGGCCATCATCGCCGCCGCCGCCCTCATCCATCCCACCCTGCCCGACATCGTCCCCACTCACTACAACATCCGGGGCGAGGCGGACGGCTTCGGCGGCAAGGCCTCCCTGACGGTGACCCTGCCCCTGGTCATGCTGGGGATTTACGGCCTGCTCCTGGTCCTGCCCCTGATCGACCCCCGGCGGTCCAGTTACCCGCACTTCCGGTCCACGCTCCGCGTGATCCGGGCCGGCCTCGTCGTCTTTTTCGGGCTTCTCAACCTGGTGACGCTCGCCGCGGCGAAGGGGATCGGGCTGCCGATGGGGACCGCCATCATCGTGTTGCTCTCGGGGATGTTCATCCTGCTCGGCAATTACATGGGCCGGATCAAGCCCAACTGGTTCATCGGCATCCGCACGCCGTGGACGCTATCCAACGCCGAAGTGTGGCGGCGCACCCACCGCTGGAGCGGCGGCGCCTTCGTCCTGGCCGGCGCGGCGGGTTGGATCAGCATCCTGTTCGCGGCGGAGACCGCCTTCTTCATCTTCCTGGCGGCCATGCTCGCCGTCTGCGTCTTCAGCATCGTCATCTCGTACGTCTTCTGGCGACAGGAGCAGGCCCGGCCCCGGCCGCCGGCGGACGACTCCCCTGCCGATCAGTCGCATCAGGAAAACAGTTAGGAGGTTATCATGTCATATTTCTTGACTCGCCCGATGGTCATCATCGGTTGGATCCTCTGCCTCATCGGGATCGCCGCCGCCGCCCCGGCGGCGGGGGCGCCCGACGCCCTCGCCGGCGAGTGGGCCGGTACGCTCCAGGCCGGCCCGCAACGCCTGCGCCTGGTGTTTCAACTGCAGGCGGCGGACGCCGGCGGGTGGACGGGCGTCGTCATCAGCGTGGACCAGGGCAACGCCCGAATCCCCATCGGCTCGATCACCTGCGGCGACGGACAGGTCGCCATGGAGATTCCCATGGCCGGGTCCACGTTCACCGGCACCCTCGATGCCGACGGCCGGACCATCCGGGGGACCTGGAGCCAGAGCGGCTATTCGTTCCCGCTGGAACTGAGGCGCGGCACCGCCACTCCGGCTGCAGCCGCCGCGCCGCCACCGCCGGTGCCGCCGGCCGACCCCGAGGAGCTCAGGCCCTTTGCCGGCGAATGGGGCGGCATCATCGATCTGGTCAGCCTGCGGCTCCGCGTCCGGCTGGAGATGGCGGAGGGCGGGCTCACCGGCCGGATGTTCAGCGTGGACCAGGGGAACGCCGAGATCCCCATCGGCGCCGTGACCGTCGCGGGAAAGCAGATCGTTTTGGATGTCCCCGTCGTCCAGGGCCGGTACGACGGCGTGCTCGCTCCCGACGGCCGGCGGATCGAGGGGACGTGGCGGCAGGGTGCGCTCCAGGCCGCCCTGAACCTGACCCGGGACACCGTCCCGGCGGCGCCCCGGCGGCCCCAGGAGCCGGAGCCGCCGCTTCCCTACTCGGCCGAGGACGTCACGTTCCGCAACGAGGCGGCCGGTCTGACTCTCGCCGGCACCCTGACCCGGCCCTCCGGCGAAGGCCCCCATCCGGCGGTGATTCTCATCACCGGCTCGGGCACCCAGGACCGCGATGAAACGGTCGCCGGCCACCGGCCGTTCCTGGTGCTGGCGGATTACCTCACCCGGCGGGGCTTCGCCGTGCTGCGTTGCGATGACCGCGGCGCGGGGAAATCGGACATGCCCTCCGGCGACTTCACCACCCGGGACCTGGCGGGCGACACGCAGGCCGCGTTCGATTTTCTCAAAGGTCAATCCGGCATCGACGGCCGGCGGATCGGCCTCGCGGGCCACAGCGAGGGCGGGGTCATCGCCCCCATGGTGGCGGCGGACAACCCGGAGGTCGCCTTCGTGGTGCTGATGGCGGGCACCGGCGCCCCCGGCGCGCGGGTGCTGGAGCGCCAGGTGGAGCTCCTCGCCCGCGCCGAGGGGAAATCCGAAGCGGAGGTACGCCGCCTCGCCCAGGCCGAGAAGGACGTGCTGGCCGCCGTCCTCGGGGACGGTGATCCGGCCGTCCGGCGGCAGCGGGCCGCCGAGCTGATCCGGAACTCCCTGAGCGACGACCAGAAAAAGCAGCTCTCCGATCCGGAGCAGTTCATCGGTCAGCAACTGGATGCCCTGTTCAACCCCTGGATGCAGTTCTTCCTGACGTTCGACCCGCGCCCCACGCTGGCCCGGGTGAAGTGTCCCGTGCTGGCGGTGGGCGGCGAGAAGGACGCCCAGGTGCCGGCGGCGGAGCACCTGTCCCTCATCGAGCGCGCGGTGCGCGACGGCGGGAACACCCGGGTGACCACCCGGCTCCTGCCGGGACTCAACCATATGTTCCAGACCTGCCGCACGGGCGCCGTGTCGGAGTACGCCGCCATCGAGGAGACGCTGTCGCCGCTCTTCCTGCAGACGGTGGGCGACTGGCTGGCCGAGACGGCGGGGCGGTAAGCCGCCGGGTGTCGCCCCGCACACGCGGGGCGGCGCCTGGAAATATTCCATGATGGTAGCGGGCACATGTACGAGCACGAGCAGGAGTACGGTTACTCAGTTTCTCCCGCTTTTCTGTTAATCTTTGGCAAGTTTTTTGACAGAATCCATGAGCAAAATCAAACTGCCGGCAGGCGGGAGGTACCGCGAGCGGCAGCGAGCGGCGCAAGGGGCCAATCGCCGCGATGTCCCGACGCCGCGAGACCATTCCATCACGGTGGCGGCAGCGCGTGTCACGCGTCCTGGTGTGTCGTGGCAGACCTCGCAGCGACGGGTTGACCTTTGACCGGACAGGCATTCAATCAGCAAAGACAGAGTGGCTGAGCGCCTGAGGCAAGGCGAGACGAGCAGGCATTCGCGCCGCTCGCTGCCGCTCGCGGTACCTCAGCCGTTACAACCGGAGGATCGTGCCACGGGCAGGGAAACGGTTAGTCGGTGAATGGGTACTCGAATCTGGGTTCTAAGATCCAGGATCCAGGACCTGGAATCCTGGCCCGATCTCCGATGTCCGCTGTCCGAAGTCCTCGTTACGAGAACGAGCCTCGATGACGAGTACGATTACGAATTACGATTACGATCACGATTACGAATTACGAGCACGAACTCTCAACCCTCAACCCGGAACTCTCAACGGTAAATCATCTGAGGGATTGAACGGACCAGGAACGAACTTCGAATCCAACTCATTCACCTATTCACCTATTCACCCATTCACCCATGCTCCTATTCCGCACTTGACATCCGCCCCGTCCCAGCCTACAATCCGGCCGCCTCGGGACGGACGCGCACGACACAATCCCGGACAACTCGACCAAACTGGAAAAGACGCAACCGTATGCACACCTCTATTCGCAACATCGCCATCATCGCCCACGTGGACCACGGCAAGACCACTTTGGTGGACCGCCTGCTTCAGGCCACCCACGTCTTCCGCGACAACCAGCAGGTCGCCGAGCGCGTGCTCGACTCCAACGATCAGGAGCGTGAGCGCGGCATCACCATCCTGGCCAAGAACATCGCCATCCGCCACCGCGGCGTGAAGATCAACGTCATCGACACCCCCGGCCATGCCGATTTCGGCGGCGAGGTGGAGCGGGTGCTCAAGATGGCCGACGGCGCGCTCCTGATCGTCGACGCGTTCGAGGGTCCCATGCCCCAGACGCGCTTCGTGCTCCGGCGCGCCCTGGAGCACGGGCTCAAGCCCCTCGTGGTCATCAACAAGATCGACCGCCCGGGCGCCCGCCCCCACGAGGTGCTCGATGCCGTGTTCGACCTGATGCTGGAGCTGGGCGCCGACGACCGTCAGCTCGACTTCCCCGTGGTCTACACCAGCGCCGTGCACGGCTACTCCCGGCGCGAGTTCGACGACGGCAACATGGACATGCAACCGCTGCTGGACGCCATCGTGGACCACGTGCCGCCCCCGCCGTGCGACCCTGACGGCCCCGTGGCCCTGCAGGTGTGCACCATCGACTACTCCACCTTCGTGGGCCGCATCGGCATCGGCCGCGTCGCCTCGGGCACGGTGCGGAGCGGCGCGCGCATCCTGGTGGTCAAGAACGACGGCCGCCGCTCCCTGGCCACCGTGAAGCAGCTTTACACCTTCGAGGGGATGGGCCGCATCGAGACCGACGCCGCAGCGGGCGGCGACATCTGCGCCGTGGTGGGCGTCGAGGACGCCGACATCGGCGACATGTTCACCTGCCCCGAGCGCCCGGTGGTCCTCGACCCGATCCAGGTGGAGCCGCCGACCCTGTCGGTGGTGTTCGCCGCATCGACCAGCCCTCTGGTGGGGCGCGAGGGCGCCATCGTGGGCGGCCGCCAGCTCAAGGAGCGGCTCCTGCGCGAGGCCCAGTCCAACATTTCCATGGTCATCCGCGAGACGCCCGGCCGCGACGGCATGGAAGTGGCCGGCCGCGGCATCCTGCACCTGGCGGTGCTCATGGAGACCATGCGGCGCGAGGGGTACGAGTTCCAGGTGGGCCGTCCCCAGGTGATCCTCCGCCAGGAGGAGAGCCGCGTGCTC
>JAAYUB010000097.1 GCA_012517875.1 Acidobacteriota bacterium
CCTTCGGGTAGAAATAGGTGGAGTTGTGGGGCATCCTGAGCCCTGCCTCGGCGATTTCCAGGACATCATCCATGGTCGGGGGATTGAGCAGGAAGGCGATGTCGGCCATCGAAGACGTGGGGATCTCGGAAGTCAGCTTGCCGCGCAGGGAGACTCGGGATTTCATGGCCTCACCCCTTCTTTTCGGTCAAGAGCGAGATGTTGCGGATGCTGTTGCGCAACATCATTTCATAGACCGTGTTGAATGAACGGTAGGGCGCCCGCTTGTCGCACTTGATGATGAACTGGCGGCTGGGATGGGTCTGGACGATTTCCTTGAGGATCGACTCCAGCTTGGCCATGTCGGTCACCAGCTCGCTCTCCCGAATGCCGTCGGAGATGCGGATCCCCTCGTCGGCGGTGATGGCGATGATGGCGGCGTCCTTTTCCACCTTCTGCTGCACGACGGATGCGGGGAGCTGGACGTCGGTCCGGTCCACGCTGAAGCTCGTGGTGAACATGAAGAAGGTGATGAGCAGAAAGGCGATGTCGGCCATCGAGGCCGTGGGTATGACTGCGGTGACGGGCCGGGTCCGATATCGGATAATCATGACCGGGGTTTGGGCTCCTCTTCGATTTCAGCGAACGTTTCCAGCAGCATGGCGGACGTGGTTTCCATCAGCAGCACGAAGTTGTTCACCCGGGTGGTGAACAGGTTGTAGGCGAGCTGCACCGGGAAGGCGATCATGAGACCGGTGGCGGTGGTGATGAGCGCCTCGGCGATGCCCTTGGCCACGAGCTTGGGGTCGCCGAAACCCACCGACCCCAGCACGCCGAAGGAGTCGATCATGCCGGTGACGGTCCCCAGGAAGCCGAGCAGGGGAGCGACGTTGGCCACCGTGGCCATGATCCAGAGCCCGCGCTCCAGCCGGGACACCTCGTGGAGAGAGACGCTCTCAATGGCCCGGATGATTTCTTCATGCGGCCGTCCGAATCGAAGCAGGCCGGCCTTGAGCACGTCGGACAGGGGACCCGGCGTCTGGCCGGTGGTGTCCAGCGCGCCCTGCAGATTGCGCTCCAGAAGCTGGGTCCGCACCTTGCCGAAAAGCAGCTGCGGATTGACTGACATCCGGCGGAAGAAGATGGCCCGCTCGATGATGATGACCAGGCCGGCGATGGAGCAGGCCAGCAGCAGCCACATGACGAAGCCGCCCTTGATGAAATAGTCAACGAGGTTTCCGAAGATTCCAACTGCCACGTGATGCCTCCAGCTGTGGGTTCAAGTCCGCGGGAGCGACTCCCAATTGATGACCATTATTCGGAAATGGATCGCCGACGGTTTCTGAAATTTGAGTCGAAGCTGCATCCCGCCGGGATCATCCGGTGCGTTTCGGCACCGAGGCGAAGTCTCGGTGCCGGCGCAAGCGGCTGATGATAGTGTGAAAGCGTTCGGCTGTCAAGCAGGGGCCTGTCCGGACGGCGCTAACCGGCGAGCGCCTGGCGGATTTCCGCCAGGATGACCGCGGCCGCCGCGCCGGGATCGGGCGCCCGCAGGATGGGCCGGCCCACGACGATGGCGGAGGCGCCGGCGGCGATGGCGTCGCGCGGCGTGGTGATGCGGGACTGGTCGCCGGCGTCGGCGCCGGCCGGCCGGATCCCCGGCGTCACAATGAACGCGTCGGCGAAGGACCGGCGGAGCGCGGCCGCCTCCAGCGGCGACGCGACGAAGCCCCGCAGGCCGGCCCGGTAGGCCATGCCGGCCAGGATCTCCACCTGCCGCTCGGTTCCGCCCCCCGCGCCGATCCCGTGAAGATCGGCGTCGGACATGCTCGTCAGGACGGTGACGCCCAGCATCAGCGGCTCGGCCAGGCGCTCCCGGGCGCAGAACTCGCGCAGGCCGCCCAGCGCCTCGGTCAGACCCCGGGCGCCGTTGGCGCAGTGCACCGTGAACATGGCGGCGCCGAGCCGCGCCACCTGGCGGGCGGCGCCCAGGACGGTGTTGGGAATGTCGTGGAGCTTGAGGTCGAGGAACACCCGGGCGCCCTCGGCCACCAGCTCGCGGACCAGGTCGGGCCCCTCGGCCACGAAGAGCTGCAGGCCGACTTTGTAGATGCCCACCGAGGCCACGGTGCGCCGCACCATGTCGCGGGCCTGAGTCCGGTCGTCCACGTCGAGGGCCAGGATCAGGCGCTGTCGTGGATCTTCGGTCGTTGCGGTCATGGGCTCACCTCGTCGGCGGAGGAGACTGGGGCTGCCGGTGGAAGGCGCCGATGTACGACTCGATCCGGTCGATCGCCCGGCGCCGGCAGAAGGCTTCCACACCCTCCAAGATTTCCATCGTGATCGCGGGCCGGATGTAGTTGGCGGTGCCCACCTGGACGGCCCGTGCGCCCAGGGCCAGGTATTCCAAAGCGTCCATGGCGGTCATGACCCCGCCGATGCCGATGACCGGGATGTCCACGCTCCGGCAGATGTCATGGACCAGCCGCTGGGCCAGCGGCTTGATCGCCGGTCCGCTGAGCCCGCCGGTCACGTTGGCGATGCGCGGCCGCAGGGTCTCGGCGTCAATGGCGATGCCCACGAAGGTGTTCACGGCCGAGACCGCATCGGCCCCGGCGTCGCGGCAGGCGCGGGCGAACGCCACGATATCGGTCACGTTGGGCGATAACTTGACGATCAGCGGAAAATCGCCGATGGCCCGGCGGACCGCTCCGGTCACCCGGCCGGTCTGGGCGGGGTCGGTGGCGAAGTGGATGCCGCCCGCCGTGACGTTGGGGCAGGAGACGTTGAGTTCCAGCGCCGCCAGCCCGTCTGCGCCGGCCAGCCGGCGGGCCGCCTCGACGTACTCCTCGACGCTGCCGCCCAGCACGTTGGCGATGATGGTGGCGCCGGTGGCGCGCAGCGGCGGGAGCTTGTCGCGGAGGAAGGCATCGATACCCACGTTCTGCAAACCGATGGCGTTGAGCATCCCCGCCGGGGTTTCGTAGATGCGCGGCGACGGGTTGCCCGGCCGCGGCGCCAGGCTCAGCCCCTTGACCACGACGGCGCCGAGGCGCGCCAGGTCCAGGTACGGGGCGAATTCCAGTCCGTAGCCGAAGGTGCCGCTGGCGGTCATCACGGGGTTTTTCAGCCGCAGGGGGCCGATGGTGGTGCTCAGGTCCATGCCGGTTTCGCCTCTGGGCCCGCGGGCCGGGGTGCGTCCGCGCGATTCTACCAGAACCGTCGGATCCAGTCGAGAATTTCTCCGGCGTCCGGCCGTGGGTTGCATCCCAGGGCGGTTTGGAATCATCTGAATCACGATGACCGCCCGAAGGTGGTCAATTCTTCGATCGGCGGGACATTGACTGTGGATACTCTGATCCGAATCGCAGCTGAATTCTGGGCCGTCCTGTGCCGGATGTCGCCGTACCTGCTCTTCGGCTTCGCCATGGCCGGGCTGCTGTCGGTGCTGATTCCCGCGCGGCTGGTGGCCCGCCATCTGGGCGGCGGTGGATTCTGGCCGGTGGTCAAGGCGGCCCTGTTCGGCATCCCGCTGCCCCTCTGCTCGTGCAGCGTCATCCCGGTGGCGGCGTCGCTGCGCAAGTCGGGCGCGGGCCGGGGTGCGACCACGGCGTTCCTGCTGGCCACGCCCATGACGGGCGCCGACAGCATCCTGGCGGTGTACAGCCTGCTGGGCCCGGTGTTCGCCGCGTTCACGCCGCTGGCCGCGCTGGTCAGCGGCTGCCTGGGAGGGCTGGGCATGAACCTGTTGAGCCGGGACGAACCGGCGCGACCGGCGCCCGCGCCGCCGCAACCGTCCCCGTGCGAATGCGGCCCGAACGTTGCGTCGGTGACTTCGCCCGGCTTGTCCGCCTGCGGCTGCAGCGAGACGCCTGCCGTCGCTGCGGCGCCGCCGACCCAGCCGACCTGC
>JAAYUB010000098.1 GCA_012517875.1 Acidobacteriota bacterium
ATCGGCTGTCCCGTCATCGCCTCGCTCACCGGCGCCGCCCGCGTGCTGGTGGTGACCGAACCCACAGTTTCCGGCGAGCACGACCTGCACCGCGTGCTCTCGCTGGCGCGGCACTTCGACATTCCGGCCGCGGTCTGCGTGAACAAGTGGGACATCAATCCGGACATGACCGCCCGGATCGAGGCCGCCGCCGGCCAGGCCGGCGCCCGGGCGATCGGGCGGATCCGTTACGACTCCGCGGTGACCCGGGCCCAGCTCGCCACCCGGGCGGTGGTGGAGATCGGCGGTCCCGCCGCCGAGGATATCCGCACTATCTGGACTTTGCTGATGGAAAAGGAGACCTATGGATCAACCGAATGAAATCACCGGTTCGCCGGAGCTGGCCAAACACGCGGCCCATCCCCGGAACCGGGGCGCGATGCACCGCGCCGACGGCCACGCCCAGGTGACCGGGCCCTGCGGCGACACCATGACCTTCTGGGTCAAGGTCCGCGGGGAACGCCTGGTGCGCGTCACCTTCGAAACCAGCGGCTGCGGCGCCACGGTGGCGTGCGGCAGCATGGCCACGGTTCTGGCTCAGGATCGCGAACTGACCGACGTCCTGGATCTGCAGGCGGAACAGATCCTGGCCGCCATCGGCGGCCTGCCGCCGGAGTACGCGCATTGCGCCCAACTGGCCTGTGACACACTCCACGCGGCCTGCGAGGACCACCTCTTCCGCCAGGCCCGCCAGTCACCCACCCGGACGGGCGACTGCCAGACATGCGGGGACACCTCCTGCGCGGCCGCCAACCGCCAGGAGGGTGAAAGCGACAAGGATTTCGAAGAGCGCCGCCAGCTCCAGGCCCGCATGTGCCGCATCCGGCACAAGATCGTCGTCTTGTCGGGCAAGGGGGGCGTAGGCAAGAGCACGGTGGCGGTGAACCTGGCCGTGGCGCTGCTGCAGTCCGGCAAGGCGGTGGGCTTGCTGGACGTGGACGTGCACGGCCCGAGCCTCCCCACCATGCTGGGCCTCGAGGGTGCGGCCGTCCACGGTGACGACGGGATGCTCATCCCCGTGGACGTGGACGGACTGAAAGTGCTGTCCATCGGTTTTTTCCTCCGCAGCCCGGACGATCCGGTGATCTGGCGGGGGCCGATGAAGTACAGCGCCATCCGGCAGTTTCTCAAGGACGGCGAGTGGGGCGACCTGGACTACCTGATCGTGGATTCGCCGCCGGGTACCGGTGACGAGCCGCTGTCGGTCTGCCAGCTCATCGGGTAGATGGACGGCGCCGTGGTGGTGACCACGCCCCAGCGGGTGGCGGCGGTGGATGTGCGCAAGTCCATCAATTTCTGCCGGCACCTGGGCGTGCCGGTGCTGGGTGTTGTGGAGAACATGAGCGGTTTTGCCTGTCCGCGCTGCGGCGAGATCACGCCGATTTTCCGCTCCGGCGGCGGCCGGCAGATCGCCGAAGATATGGACGTGCCGTTCCTCGGCTCCATTCCCATCGACCCGGTCATCGCCGAGGCATGCGATGCCGGCCGGGCGTTCATCCTGCACTACGCCGCCTCGCCCACGGCGGCGGTCATGCAGGACATCATTCGTCCGTTCCTGGCACTGGATCTTCCGGATCCACCGGCCGCGAGCGAATCGGAATCCGAATCGGAATCCGAATCCAAATCCAAATCCAAATCTGAAAAGGAGAACACTATCATGCGTATCGCCATTCCCCTGGCCGACGGCCAGTTGGCACTTCATTTCGGTCACTGTGAGCGCTTCGCCCTTCTCGACGTCGATCCCGCGACGCGACAGATCCTCAAACGGGAGGACGTGGAGCCCCCGCCGCACCAGCCGGGCCTGCTGCCGCCCTGGCTGGCCGAACGAGGCGTCCAGGTGGTCATCGCCGGCGGCATGGGCCAGCGGGCGGTGGCCCTGTTCAACCAGCAGGGCATCCATGTGCACGTGGGCGCCGCGGCCGCGGCGCCGGAGCAGATCGTGCGCGATTTCCTGAGCGGATCGCTGCAGTTGGGCGACAACGCCTGCGACCATTGAGGCCGGCCGGTCCGGCCCGTGTGTTTCCCAATCCATCGGGAGGAGTTGCATCGGCCATGAAAATCGGCATCATCATCTGCGGTCGGTACCAGTCGTGCGGCGGCGGCAAGTGTCTCCGGGCCGTCCGGGAGCGGGTGGGCGGCTTCGCCCGCTATCCGGCCGACGAGCCGCTGGAAGTGGTGGGCTACTCGTACTGCGGCGGCTGCCCGGGAGGCAACATCGAGTACGTGCCCGTCGAGATGAAAAAGAACGGAGCGGAGGTCATCCATTTGGCCACCGGCCTGGTGGTGGGGTATCCGCCGTGTCCCCGCCTCCGCCAGTTCAAGGAGTATATCGAGACGGCTCACGGTCTCAAGGTGGTCGTGGGCACTCACCCCATCCCGCTGAAATACATGGAACAGCACCGCCGGCTTCCCTTCTGGAAGGCGGCCGGGATGGAGAAGCTGGCGGGGGATCTGATGGCGGAGGATTCCAAAATCATGGAGGCCTACAATTGACCGGAGAGTCGGCGCCGGCCGACGGATTCGACCATGAGCACTGCCTGCTGTGCGGCCAGCGCAATCCGTTGTCGCTCCGGCTCCGGTTCGAGCCGGTGGAAGGCGAGGCGGTCTGCGCCCGTTTCCGCCCCGGCCGCCGGCTGCAGGGGTACCGGGGCGTGCTCCACGGCGGCGTGATCAGCGCCCTGCTCGATGCCGCCATGACCCACTGCCTGTTCCACAAGGGCATCCGGGCAGTGACCGGTGACCTGTACGTCCGGTTCCTGGCGCCCGTGTCGTGCGATGACGAGGTGGAGCTCGCCGCTTGGCTGGTGGCGAAAGCGCCACCCGTCCACCGCCTGGAAGCCCGGATCACCCGGGAGGGCAAGACCATGGCCCGGGCCCGCGCCCGGTTCATGGAGAGCGGGAGGACCCGATGCCGGCGACCGAAGCGACCCTGACCATCCTGGTGGATAACGAAGCGGCGCCGCCCCTGGCGGCAGAGCACGGCTTCGCCCTCTGGATCGAGGCCGCCGGCCGGCGCATCCTGTTCGACACGGGGCAAGGCGGCGCGCTTGCCGGCAACGCCGGGCGGCTGGGCGTCGATTTGTCCGCCGCTGACACCTTCGTGCTGAGCCACGGCCACTACGACCACGGCGGCGGCATCCCGGCCGTGCTGACCCTGAACCCGGACATCTCGGTCTTCGCCCATCCCCACTGCCTGCGCCGCCGTTTCGTCGTGTCGCCGAAAGAAACCCGGGCGGTCGGGCTGCCGGACGAGGCGACGGCGGCGCTGCGGCGCCACCACTCCGTCACCTGGTTGGAGGCGCCTGCACTGCTTGAGCCGGACGTGGGGCTCACGGGACCTGTCGCTCGCGCGACCGCCTTCGAGGATACCGGCGGCCCCTTCTTCCTGGACCGCGACGGCCGGCGGGCCGATCCCCTCGACGATGACCTGGCCCTTTGGATAAGGACCTCCCGCGGCCTCGTGGTCTGCGTCGGCTGCGCCCACGCCGGCGCGATCAACACCGTCCGCCAGGCGCAGGCCCGGAGCGGGAGCCGCGAGCTGTTGGCGGTGATCGGCGGCTTCCATCTCGGCGCCGCGAGCGCGGCGCGCATGGCGGCGACCATCGCCGCGCTGCGGGAGCTGGATCCGCGGCATCTGGTCCCGTGTCACTGCACCGGCCGCGCGGCGTCGGAGACACTCCGGGCGATGCTGGGCGACCGTGTGGCGCCGGGCGCGGCCGGGCAGACCTTTCGCTTCTGAGTCCGCCTCCTCCACTCGGGCCCCACGCCCTCATCGCCCTCGTGCATCGGATTCGTATTGATATCCACTGGATTTTGCCAACATGGTGAATCGTGAGTGGCCGAAGGAATTAGTTAAATGGTGAATCGGCGAATGGGTACCAGGATCCGGGTTCCGTGATCCGGGGCCCGGAACCCGGGTCCCGGGTCCGAAGTCCGATGTCCGATGCCCGATGATCGGTAACGAGCCTCGAGTCTCGAGCCTCCAACCTCGATCACGATTACGATCACGATTACAACTTACGGTTACGAGCACGACAAGAAGAACCGTTGTGTCCTTCGTGCCTTCGTGGTGCACGCGCTTACTAGAAATCAAAAATATTCCCGGGGGCGAGGATGAGGGCGGGGTCGAGCTCGCGCTTGAAGGCGCGCATCCACGCGATGGCCCGGGGCGGGAAGCAGTAGGGGAGGAATTCCTTTTTCACCTTGCCGATGCCGTGCTCGGCGCTCACCGTGCCGGCGGCGGCCTGGACCAGCCGGCACATCTCGTGGACGGCCGCTTTGGCCCGGGCCTTGGCGTCGGCGTCGGCGGCGACGATGTTGAAGTGGGGGTGGCCGTTGCCGATGTGGCCGTAGCCGTACACCTCGTCCAGGCCGTGTGTTCGGCAGATGGCGCGGACGGCGGGGAACATCGCGGCGATCCGGTTGTGGTGCACCGCCCAGTCGGTGGAGACCTTGCCGCCGCCGGCGCCGCGGCAACGGATGCCGCGCTCGTTCAGCGTGGACGGGATGGCGTGGCGGAGCGCCTTCATCTCCTCTTTCCGCGCCCGGGTGTCGCCCACCATGGTGTCGTCCACCAGGGCGCCGCTCCCCTCCAGCCGCTCCAGCCATGCCTCGAGCAGCGCGTCGACGCCCCCTGCGGGCGCCTCCTCCTCGATGAAGAGCATGCCACCGGCGCCAGCCGGCACGGCGGCGCCCTTCTCGTCGCGGATGAGCGCCAGCGACCCGCCGTCGAAGTACTCGAGGCAGCGGACGCCGGGGGCGTTCTCCCGGAACGCGGCCGCCGCGGCCAGGGCCGCGGCCTCGTCGGGATAGTAGGCGTAGAGCGACAGGTAGTCGGCGGGGAGGGGCAGGCACCGGAGCTCGATTTCGGTGATGACGCCCAGGGTCCCTTCGCAGCCGATGAAAAACTGGATGGGATCCTGGAAGCCGTAGTAGCCGGCGGCGTTCTTGTCCACCGCCGCGGCGTGCAGCTCCAGCGCCTCGCCGGAAGCGAGCACCACGCGGAGCCGCTGCACCCAGTTGCGGACGGCCCCGTACTTGAGGCTGCGGGCGCCCGAGGCGTTGGTGGCCACGGCGCCGCCGATGCAGCAGTCGGGCTCGCTGGTGGGGTCGGGCGGGAAGAACAGGCCGTGCGTCTCGAGCTGCGCCTTGAGCTGGGCGAGGTTCAGCCCGGGTTGGACCACGGCGGTGCGCGTGTCGGGGCGGATGTCGGGCGGGGCCTGGAACCGCTCCAGGCTCAGCAGGTACCCCGACGGCGCCACGCAACTGCCGGTGGTGGACGAGCGCAGGCCCACCGGCGTGACCGCCCGGCGTTCCGCCAAGGCCCAGGCCAGGATGTCGCGCACCTCGGCCTCGTCGGCGGGGCGGAACAGCCCCTCCGGCGCGCCGCGGTAGCCCAGCGCGTCGGCGTTGTATCCCGCGAGGATTTCAGGGTCGGTGACTGGTGCGATCATCGGTGGTTGCCTCGACTCGCAGCATCGATCTGCGGGGCTCGGGACTCGAGGCTCGCGGCTCGTTCTCGCTCCCTCAATTCTAACTCGTAATCGTAATCGTAATCGTGCTCGTAATCGTGGTCGTGCTCGTGATCGTAATCGAACTGTTTGATGCAGGTTTGAACGTTTGAATGTTTGAATGTTCGCATCTGCTCACCCATTCACCCGCTCACCCATCTAATCCTCTGGGTCCTCTGCGCCTCGGCGGTGAATCAGCCTTCTTCCAACTTCTCGAGAAACGCGGCCTCGTCCAGCACCGCTACGCCCAGCGCCTGCGCCTTGGCCAGCTTCGAGCCGGCGTCGGCGCCCACCACCAGATAGTGCGTCTTCTTGCTCACCGAGCCGGTGACCGTACCGCCCCGGGCGCGGATCTTGTCGGCCGCCTCGTCGCGGCTCATGGCCGCCAGCGTGCCGGTGAGCACGAACGTCTTGCCGGCGAAGAACGCCGCCTCGCCGCCCGCGGGGACCGGCGGGGCTTCGGGTTCCGCCAGGTTGAGACCGGCGGCACGCAGGCGCTCCACCAGCGCCCGGTTGCGCGGCTCGGCGAAGAAGGCCCGGATGCTTTCGGCCACCACCGGGCCCACCTCCTCGGTGGCGAGCAGTTCCTCCTCCGAGGCGGCCATCACGGCGTCGAGGGTGCCGAAGCGACGCGCCAGCAACTGCGCCGTGCGCTCGCCCACGAAGCGGATGCCGAGGCCGAACAGGAGCCGATGCAGGGGATGGGCGCGGCTGGCGTCGATCTGGGCGAACAGGTTCTCCGCCGACTTGCGACCCATCCGCTCCAGCGCCACAACCGTGTCGAAGTCCATGGTGTAGAGGTCGGCCACGCTGGCCACCATCTCCGTGTCCACGAGCTGGTCCACCAGCGCCTCACCGAGGCCCTGAATGTCCATGGCCCGGCGGGAGGCGAAGTGGAGGAGCGATCCCTTCAGCTTGGCCGGGCAGTCGGCCGACTCGCACCGCGCCACCGCCTCCCCCTCGGGGCGGTGGACCGTGCCGCCGCACGCCGGGCACCGCTCCGGCATGACGAATTCGGGGAGCTCGCCCTCGCGACGACTGATGATCACCTGGACCACCTTGGGGATGACATCGCCCCCCTTCTCGATCAGCACCCAGTCGCCTACGCGGACGTCCAGCCTCCGGACCTCTTCCGGGTTGTGCAGCGTGGCCCGGCTCACCGTGGAGCCGTCGAGGAGCACCGGATCGAACTCGGCCACGGGGGTGAGCGCTCCGGTGCGGCCCACCTGGACGGCGATGTGTCGCACCCGCGTGGTGGCCTGTCGGGCCGGGTACTTGTACGCAACGGCCCAGCGCGGGATCTTGGCGGTGGCCCCGAGGCGGGCCTGCAGCGCCGCGGCGTTGACCTTGACCACCACGCCGTCGATTTCGAAGGGGAGATCGGGCATCCGGCCGCGGACCTCCTCGATGAACGCCTCAAGCTCGGCGAGATCGCCGCACTCGCGGACCATCGGGCTCGTCCGGAAGCCGTGGCGGTTCAACCAGTGCAAGGTGTCCAGATGAGTGGAGAGCGGCGTGGTGCCATCGACCAGGAGTCCGTAGGCATAAAAGTCCAGGCGGCGGCTGGCCACCACGCGGGCATCCAGCGTCCGCACCGTGCCGGCGGCGGCGTTGCGGGGGTTGGCGAACGGCGCTTCGCCCGCTTCCCGTCGCGTCCGGTTCAGGCGCTCGAAGCTCGCCAGCGGCATCACCACCTCGCCGCGCACCTCGATGCGGCCGGCAACGGACGGACCGGCCGGCTCCCGCGCGCCGGCGCGGGCGCCGCGGGCTTCCAGCACAAGCGGGACAGTCCGGATGGTCCGGATGTTGGCGGTGACCACCTCGCCGCGCAGGCCGTCGCCCCGGGTGACGGCCTTGACCATCCGGCCGTCCTCGTAGAGCAGCGACATGCTCAGGCCGTCGAACTTGAGCTCGGCGGCGTAGGTGAACGCCTCGCCGGGGATGAGCTTGCGCACCCGGGCGTCGAACTCGCGGATCTCGTCCAGGGAGTACGCGTTGTCGAGGCTGAGCATGGGCGCGGCGTGGACGTGGATGTCGAACCCCTCGGCCGGCTCGCCGCCCACGCGCTGCGTGGGCGAGTCGGGAGAGCGAAGCTCAGGATGCGCCGCCTCCAGCTCCTGGAGGCGCCGCATGAGCTGGTCGAATTCGAAGTCGGAGATCTCCGGCGCGTCCAGCACGTAGTAGCGGTGCTCGTGGTGCCGGATCTCCCGCCGCAGCCGCTCGATGTCCTTTCGGATGTCGCCCATCCCGTCACCGCTCCCGCTGGGCTGTCGCCCGGATATCGTCATCCCGCCGCCGGCGGGGTGCGTCCGGGCGGACCGGTCGTGGCGCCCGCGCTAGGCGTCCTCGTCCCCGGCCGCCGCTTCCTCGGCGGCGCCAGGCGTCCGCACCAGGCCCATCTTCTCGCGCACGAGCGGCTCGATCTTCGCCTGGACGTCGGGGTTGTCCTTGATGAACTGTTTGGCGTTCTCGCGCCCTTGGCCCAGCTTCATGCCGTCGAAGGAGAACCAGGCGCCGCTTTTGTCCACGACCTTCAGGTTGATGCCAAGGTCCAGGAGATCGCCCTCGCGCGAGATACCCTCGGAGTAGATGATATCGAACTCCGTCTCCCGGAAGGGCGGGGCGATCTTGTTCTTGACGATCTTGAGCTTGGTCCGGTTGCCCACGACCTCCTCGCCGATCTTGATGGAGCCGATGCGACGGATGTCCACCCGGATGCTGGAGTAGAACTTCAACGCCCGGCCGCCGGTGGTGACCTCGGGATTGCCGAACATGACCCCGATCTTCTCGCGCACCTGGTTGATGAAGATCAGGCAGGTTTTCGACTTGGCCACGATGGCGGTGAGCTTGCGCAGCGCCTGGCTCATGAGCCGGGCCTGAAGCCCCATGAACGAGTCGCCCATCTCGCCGTCGAGTTCGGCCTTGGGGACCAGCGCGGCCACGGAGTCGATGACGATGATATCGACGGCGCCGCTCCGCACCAGCAGCTCGGCGATCTCCAGGGCCTGCTCCCCGTGGTCGGGCTGGGAGACCAGCAGCTCGTCGGTGTCCACGCCCAGCTTCTTGGCGTAGATCGGGTCCAGCGCGTGCTCGGCGTCGATGAAGGCGGCGGACCCGCCCTGACGCTGGGCGGCGGCGATGGCGTGCAGGGCCAGCGTGGTCTTGCCGCTGGACTCGGGGCCGTAGATCTCGACGATCCGGCCCTTGGGCCAGCCGCCCACCCCGAGGGCCGCGTCGATGGACAGCACGCCGGTGGGGATCACCGGGATGTCCAGGTCGCGGGGCCGGTCGCCCAGCTTCATGATGGATCCCTTGCCGAACTGACGCTCGATCTGGCTGAGCGCCGTCTCGATCGCCTTGCTCTTCTGGTCGCGTTCGTTGGCCATATGTGCTCCTCTGATCGGTTATGGTTCCATGGACTGGATTTCGCTGATGAGCAGGCCCATCAGCGATTCCATCTCCCGGTGCATCCGGGAGGTGAAGATCCGGACTTCGGTCCGCCGGACCGCGTCCGGGTCGCCGGTGCGCACCTGCTCGATCACCGGCTGCCAGCGCGGGTTGTGCCGGACCACCTGTTCAAAGTGTTGATCGGCGCGCTGCGGCTGGCGCCGCCGCCGCTCGATGAGCCCGGCCAGGAAATGGAAAAACGCGGTGCGTCCGAGCCGCGGCGTGACCTGGCGGGTGCCCGCGGCCGCCTCCCGCGTGGCGTCGCCCAGGTAGTAGGCAACGGAGCTCAGCAGCGACACCTGGGGCAGGGGCCGCGCCTGGAAAGCGGAGCGGAACGTCCGCCCCGAGTGCTTGAAATCCTCCGCCAGGAAGCGGGTGATGCCCAGCAGGAACTGGGGCGCGAACGCCCGCGGCGCCCGGTGGCCGGCCACCTCCAGGTGCGACTGGGCGTCGTCGAACCGGCCGCGCTTGATCTGGATCAGCCCCATGAGCAGATTGGCCGGCGCGTGTTCCGGGTGCCGCTGGAGGAGCCGTTCGAGGCAGCGCCGGGCGGCCGCCTGGCGGCCGGCGATGAAATGCAGCTCGGCGAGGATCCGCAGCACCCCCTCGTTCTCGGCGTCCAGGGCCAGCGCCTGCTCCAGCAGTTGCACGCCGCGGCGATGCCGGGCGGTGTAGAGCAGCGGCACGGCCATGCGGATGTACCGCTTGAACTGCGGCGCCGGGCCGCGGTAGCGGGCGGCCACCGGCTCGAGCCGCCGGGCCAGGTCCTGGCGCTGGTCGTGTCCGAAGAGCTGACCCTTGAGTTCGTCCCTGACGCGCCGCTCCAGCTCCTTGCGCTCCAGCACGCCGCGCTGCTCCAGCGCGTCGATGATCTTCTCCACCGAAATGCTCAGGTAGAGGTTGTTGAGGAACTGCTTCTCCAGGTAGCCGACGAGCTCCTCCAGGTTCTTCTCCGAGCTCTTCAGGCTGAACTCGATGGTGGAGATCCGCTCCAGGTCGGCGTCGTCCAGGAGATAGTTCACCTCGTCCCGGTACTGGTGGGGCACCACCGGCGGGGTGAGCTCCGCGTGGCACTTGGCGCAGCGGAGGGCGAAATCGGGATTGCGGGCGTGGCAGCGCTGGCAGATGTTCATCGGTGCGTCGGCGTGCGCCTCCCCCTCAGACCGGATCGTATTCGTAGAAGCCCCGGCCGGACTTGCGGCCCAGCCAGCCGGCGTCGACCATCTTCCGCAGCAGCGGGCACGGCCGGTACTTGGGATCGCGGAAGCCCTCGTGCAGGACCTCCAGGATGTTGAGGCAGACATCCAGGCCGATGAAGTCGGCCAGAGTCAGGGGCCCCATCGGGTGGTTCATCCCCAGCTTCATGACGGTGTCGATGGCCTCCCGGCCGGCGACGCCCTCCATCAGGGCGAAGGCGGCTTCGTTGATCATGGGCATCAGCACCCGGTTGGCGATGAAGCCCGGGAAGTCGTTGACCTCCACCGGCACCTTGCCGAACCGTTCGGCCAGGCCGCGGGTTTCGGCAAAGGTGGCGTCGCTCGTGGCGATGCCGCGGATGATCTCCACCAGTTTCATGAGGGGGACCGGGTTCATGAAGTGCATGCCGATGACGCGGTCGGGCCGGCGGGTGGTCGCCGCCAGGCGGGTGATGGAGATCGAACTCGTGTTGCTGGCCAGGACGACCTCGGGGCGGCAGAGCGCGTCCAGCCGCCGGAAGATCTCCTGCTTCGTGGCGAAGTCCTCGAACACCGCTTCGACGACGAAGTCGGCGTCGGCGCACTCGTCCAGAGAGGGGGTCGTGGTGATCCGCCCCAGGGTCTGCCGCCGGGCCTCGTCGGTGATGACGCCCTTCTCGACGAACTTGGCCAGGCTCTTGCCGATGGCGGCCATGGCGCGCTCCAGCGGCGTCGACTGCACGTCCACCAGCTTCACCCGCAGGCCTGCGGTGGCGGCGGTCTGGGCGATGCCGTTGCCCATGGTGCCGGCGCCGATCACGGCAAACGTTGTGATGGCCATCGGTGCGATCCCTCCTTTCATTAATAGATAACGTTTGAGTCGGTCGGGTGTTCGGGTCCGGCGATGCGCGCCGGGTCCGCTCACGACGGGATCCCCTTGAACGCCTCCACCCGGTCGTCAGGGCCCACGAGGACGAGCACGTCCGTGCGCTTGAGAATGAAATCCGGACGGGCGAGCACGAAGGCGTGGCCGCCGTCCGGCTGCAGTTCCTTGATGCCGATGACGTTCAGCGAGTAATCTTTCCGTAGTTTGGCGTCCAGGATGGATTTGCCCACCAGGAAGGGAGGCACGATCAGCTCCAGGATGGTGACGCCGTCGCCCAGGGGGATCTGGTCCAACACGTCCCGGTGGCTGTACCGGTCGGCCGTGCGGATGGCCATCTCCTTTTCGGGGAAGACCACCTCGGTGGCGCCGATCTTCCGGAGGATCTTGCCGTGGGTGTCGTTGGCGGCCTTGACCACGATTTTCTTGACGCCCATTTCGGCCAGGTGCAGGGTGATCAGGATCGAGTTGTCGATCCGCTCACCCACGCTGATGATGGCGCAGTCGACGTCCTGCAGGCCCAGCGCCTCGAGCGTCTCGCGGTCGGTGGCGTCGGCGTGGACCGCCTGGGAGGCGGTGTCGCGGGCGCGCTGCACCATCTCCTCGCTGATGTCGACGGCGATGACGTCGTGGCCTTTCTCGTACAGGGACTGAGCGACATGGAAACCGAAAATCCCCAGTCCGATCACCGCATATCGCGCCATGGTGGGTGTGCTCCCGGCCCGAAATTCAAGCCGGGATTATACCACAGCGGAAAATGGTCTTGACAATAAAGAACCCCTGCGGTATTAAGGGTGCTCGCTGGACGGATCTTTGCCGTGGGGCTATAGCTCAGCTGGAAGAGCACATGACTGGCAGTCATGGGGTCAGGGGTTCAAATCCCCTTAGCTCCACCAAATATACGAGGCACCCTGAGGGTGCCTCTTTTTTTCGGCCGGCGCCGGCCGGGCATCCCGGCGGCGCCGCCGCCGCCCGAGAAGAGGACCATCATGGAGCCGACCGCCGTCACCGACCGGGACCGGGCCATGGCCCGGCGCTGCGTGGAGTGCCCCGTCTGCACACGGGCCCGGCGCCGCCAGCGCGGGTTGGCCTACTGGTTTGTCCGCCGGATCGAAGCGAGCGTCTGTCCGTATTGCCGTGCCTACGAGCGGGTCTACGACCGCAAGGCGCACGAGCCGGTGCCGAATGAGCCGGATGTCGCGTCAATGTATCGATGAGCAGCGGATGGCCGGCAGGCAGACCGGCTGCGGAAGCCCATCGCGTCACGTCCCGGCGCCGGCCACGGGTGTCACGCCTCGGGATCGGCGGACGTCGGGGGGGTGCTGCGGGATTTGTCGGGCTTGGCGCCTCCGCCGGAGGCGATGAGCCAACCCATCCCGCCGCCCAGCAGCACGGCGAGGTACGGGTTGCCGGTGATGCCTCAGGTGGATCCGGCGCAGGCCGACAGATAATGAAACAGGAAGCCTGCGGCGGCTCCGATCACGACGGCCGCGGCTTGTTTGAGAATGCTCATGGAACCAGCCTCCCGGAGCGGATTAGCCGTGGCTGGGGTGGCATGGCCCCGCTCCGCTCAACGAGATGGATGCCTGAAATCCGCACCGGATTCTCGATACCCGCCCGATCGCCGGCCGCCCACGTTGGCGAGACACCGGGGCGCCGCCAAAAAAAAACAGCCGGCCGCTCTCGCGACAGGCTGTTGAAACATGGTGCCGAAGGGGGGACTTGAACCCCCACGGCCACATTGGCCACTAGACCCTGAACCTAGCGTGTCTGCCAATTCCACCACTTCGGCACATTGGATTCGCTGAAAAGAACTCACGAAGCGGTGTTATTGTAGCCATCCGGCGGTGATTGTCAAGCCCCGATTGTCAGCGGAGACTTCTTCGCGGCCGGGGGCCGTCGCGGAGAATCTGTGACCGCCGGACTAACCGGTCAGAAGTTGTACATCGCCGAGATGGCGAAGCTGTCCTTGTCGCGGGCCAGGTCCCCGGCGATGTCGATCTGCAGGTGACCGAACAGCACGAAGCCGGCGCCGAAGGTGGCGTGGTGGTCCACCTTCATTTCCGGGAAGGTCGTCTGATAGAGAATCGCATGGGCCGCGTCGGCGCCCCCCAGGTAGTGGATGGAGGGATCCGGGGCCTGGTAGTAGCCGGCCAGCAGGGCGACGGAGTTGCTCCGGCCGATGGGGATCAGGTACTCGGCGCCCGCGTGGTATTCGTCACCGTCCTCCCAGCCGAAATACGTATCGGCTTCCGGGCTGGCCGATTGGTTGAGCACGGCCAGGAACTGGTCGTTCAGGTCGGTGTACCGGATCCGGACGTAGTCGAAATTGAATGCCCATTGGTCGGTGGGGGTGATGGAGACGCCCACGCCGAGCCGGTCGGGCACGTTGATCTCGAACTCGGGGTACTCCTGTCGGAGTGAGACATACTGTCCGGTTTGCCAATTGAAGAGATGCAGGTTGTCGTTGAACACCGCTCGGATCTTGTGCGTTTCGCCATACCGGTACACGGCGCCGATACTCACGTAGTCGTTGGGCTTGTACTGGACGCCGGCGACGAAGCTGACGCCCCAGCTGTCGTCGTCCGCGACCATGAAGCGGCCGATGGTGCTGCCGTCGTCAGTCGTGACTTGCGGTTCGACCATCGGGGGCGGTTGCGTCATGTCAGCCAGATCGCTCCCGTCCAAAGCCAGACGGGCGGCGCGCACGGAGAAACCCACGGCGAATGTCTCGTGCAACCGTTTCGCGACCGAGAAGCCGTAGTTGTCGAGGTTGAATTTCAGGCGAGACGCCTGGCGGTTCACCACCCAGATGATCTGCTCACCCGGCAGATCATTGGGGATGAGGAAAGACGCATTGTAGTAATTGGCCTCGAAGTTGGCCAGCTCCTGGCGGTAGAACGCGAACGCCCAGCTCTTGTACGGGTAGACAAAGCTGATGAAGGTGGGGCTGTTGACGCTGTCCTCGAACTGCTGGCCGATCACGGCGTCGTCGGTGGCGTCCACCGCCCGGTCGGCGAAGTACTTGAAGTAGCGATATTCGCCGTGGATGGTCGGCTTGGGGATGAAGATGAGGCCGGCGGGGTTGGTCTCCGACCCCGTGGCGTCGTTGCCCTGGGCGATGAAGGCGCCGCCCATGGCCGTGGCCCGGGCGCCCGGGTTGATGAAGTTGAAGCGGAACGACGAGAGGCTGGTGGGCAGCGCTTCATCGCTGGACCCCTGGGCCAGCGCCGGCGCAGCCAGGAGCGCGGCGAGGGCCAGGCAGCCGGCTAACCGTAGCGTGTTATGCATCATTCCTCCTGATGAGAAAGATTTACTCGATGGGCACGGCGGGCACGGCGGGCACGGCGCTCAGGAAGTTGAGGCCGGTGTCGCCGAAGAGCTCGAACACGATGAATTCCGGGTGAATGGAATCGCATTCGACAACGAGGTATCCGCCGAAAATGTTGATCAAGCCGGGGATCACCTGGTCCACCATGGCGATCGCCCGGCGATTCGGCTGCAGAAACAGCTTGACGGTGTCCAGCAGCACGCCGTTCTGGTCGTAGGCCGACAGGAAGACCGACTGGGTCGTGGTGTACGGATTGACGACGGCGAGGCCGGTGAAGAACGGAATCTCGTCCAGGGTTCCGTTGGCGATGTGCCCCAGGATGAACCGCCGATGCCGGGGGGATTGCAGCGGCAGGACCGACCGGAACGCTCCGGCCGTGGCGTCACCGAACGTCACGCAGCCCACCACGCCGGTGAGCCCCTTGAGATCGAGCTTCAGATAACCGGTGACCGTACCGCTGAGTCCCATCATGGTGCCGACGTTGTAGACGACCTTGGAACGGGGACCGAGGTTGATGGCGGCGAAGCTGTCCAGATACTCGCCGTCGTTGTCGTACAGGATCGCCTCCACGTTCGCCCCGATGTCGGAGGTGTTGACCAGCGTGAGCCAAGTGTCGTAGACGATGCCGCCGCCGAAGTCGCCGTGGGCGACGTGGCCGCTGAACAGCGTCCCCTGGTCCTCGCCGATGGGGAACGGCTCCAGCACCGAGACGGTCTCGGCGTCGCCGAAAATCTCGCCGCCGATGATCGCCAGATCCGATTGCACCGTCAGGTAGTCGGAGTCGGCGATGCCGGGAAAGACGCCCGCCAGGTCCAATATGGCCCGTCCCCGCTTGTTGAGCAGCACGGTGTGGCTGGCCTGCTGGACGCCGGCGGCATTGTGGCGGCGGACGGTGACGTGCGCCTGGCCCTGCTGAGGATTCTCCAGGTACAGTTGGGTGTAATGGCCGCCGGTGACATCCACCACCGGCAAGACGAACTCGGATCGGGCGTCGGTGATGCTCTGAATCTTGCCGCCGTCCAGATAGGTCAGATTCGTGCCGTTGTTCAGCAGCCAGATCCCGGTGAGGTCGGAGTGGGTCAGGAACGTGCGGACCCACCGTTGGGTGTTGGCGGTCTCGGGGCCGAGCAGGTCGCCGAAGTAACGGGGGAACTGGGTCCGGGGATCGATCGACTGGGTGGTGAACGATTTGACCGCGCCGGAGTCGTCGTACAGCTCGAAGTTGGCCAGCGCGGGCTCGGTGCCCAGATTGACCAGCGAGAACGAGATGTTCGCCGAGCGCGGGAAGTGGACGACGTCGTAGCCCTGGCTGGCGATGGACGCGGCGCCCTCGCGGGTGCTGATGCCGCCCGCGGCCGTGCCGCCGGCGATCGACAGGATGCTGTCCTCGCTCAGGAGCACGCCGCTGATGGGATCGACCACCACGTCCGCCAGCGTGTCCAGGTTGTACGCGTACGCCAGCGCCCCGGCGGCGTCGGAGACGCAGACGGCCAGCTTGTGGAAATTGGCGAAGCCCACGATGGCGTCCGCGCCGTTTTGAGCGTCGATGTTCTCGGCCAGTACGGCGGAGGGATTGCCCTGGAAGAAGACCTTCTGCGCGGACGCCGGCACGAACGTCCCGTCCGTCTGGGCTTTCCAGAGCGAGATCGATTTGGTGCTGTTGTCCGCGTACGCCACCACCAGGTCGGTGCGGCCGTCGCGGTCGAAATCACCGGTGTCGATATCCACCGGCGCTTTGCCGTTGGCGGCGTAATCCAGGCTGGTCAAGCTGCCGCCGCCGGTATTCCAGAACACCGACACCGAATGGCCGCTCCGGTTGGCGGTGGCCACGTCGGGCTCAGCGTAGCCGTTGAAGTCGCCGACGGCCATCGCCACCGGCTGGGTGCCGGTGGGATAGACCTGCTGGGAGCCGAAGTCCGATCCGATGTAGACGTTGAGCGTGTTGTTGGCCTGGTCGGTGACCAGGTAGTCGCTGGAGCCGTCGCCATTCAGGTCATGCAGGGCGGTGTCCCCCGGCACGGCCGCCGCCTTGAACGAGAAGGCGGACCATGCCATCCGGGTGTCCTGCGCCTTTTGGCCGAACACGCTCCAATAGTCATAAATGTGCACGACGCCGTCGCTGTCGACGATGAAGAAGTCGAGCCGGCCGTCGCCGTCGGTGTCGGTCACATCCAGCCGGACCGGCTCGAACTCGGGCAGCCAAAGCCAGTCGAGATCCACAAACGTGTCGTCCGCCGTCCCGAAGCTCCAGTACAGCCGGCGGCGGGAGCGGTCAACGGAGCAGACGTCGTCGTACCCGTCCTGATTCAGGTCGGCCACGGTCACGTCGGTCAACTCCGTGCCCACGACGGATGTGGCGGGAGCCTCCAGCGTCTCGAAGGTGGTGGCGGAAAAGGCGATGAAGCTGCCGGGGAATAGATAGGTCGGAGTGTACCCGCCCGACTGATACACGCTCTCAACCCAAAACAGGTAATCGTCGACGACGGGCGGGAATGAATGCTGGCGCAGATCGGCGACCACGAGGGTGGACTGTTGCTGGTACCGGCCCGCCGCGCCCCAGTTGCTGTTGGCGTTCGGGGGCCAGACGCCGCCGCCCAGGGCGACGGTGAAGCCCCAGCGCACACCCTCAAGGCCGGTGGGCCAGGCGGCGGTGCTCTCGTTGAGCCGGATCCAGAACTCCGACTCGCCGGCCACGTAGCGGAACAGTTGCACGGTGTCCGGTATAAGCGGGGTGGGGACGGCGCCCGGGTCGGGCAGCCAGAGGTCGTCATACAATCTGAAGGGCACCACCGCCAGCGGGAACACCACTTCGCCGTAGCTCGGCAGCGGCGACGTGGTTTCGGTGGTGCCGGTGGCCAGCGTCTGGCTCAGCACCTCCCGGTCGGCTTTCGTGACCTGGGTGATGTGGATCTTGATCAGCACGGGATTGGCAGGCGAAGCCTCAGGGAAACTGTCGGGATCCAGCAGGAAGGTGATCTGGGTGGAAGGCAGGATCTGGGATGGTGAATTGATGTACAGTTTCTGGTTTTCACGCTCCTCGACCAAGATCTGGCCGTATCCACTGCAAATCGCCGTGAATCCGAGACACACGGCGAGCGCCATCAGCAAAGTCCGGATGCGTCCCATAGCCCCTCCACGTGACGAATAATGGCTGGCGGATGAACCGAAAACTGCTATAATTATAGCACGCTGTGGGAGAATGCAACACGCCATGACCCGGCCGCGTCCGTTGATCGTCATCTGTCTCATCCTGTGGGCGATATCTGCCCTCAGTCAAGCCCAGCTCGACCGGAAATGGTACCTGAACTATCTCGACGGCGTCGAGCAGATCAAGAACGGCAATTACCAGAAAGGCATCGAATTTCTGGAAATCGCCATCGCCCAGAAGGGGAAGCCCGACCCCAACACGAAGTTCTACGGCGTGATGCGGGGATCGTATATCCCGTATTTCTATCTCGGGGTGGCGTATCATCACATGGGCCAGTATGAACTGGCCAAGCACAACTTCGAGAAATCGCTGACCCTCGGCGCGATCAAGGAGTTGCCCGAGCTCAACGACCTGAACCGCTATCTGGCCGAGATCAACCAGAAGCTTGCCCAGAAGACGACGCCGTCCACGGGACCCACCACGCCGACGGAGACGGACGCCGATCTCCGCGAATTCCAGCGGGCCTCCGACCTCTTCAACCAGGGCAAGCTGGCCGAGGCCCTCCCGCTGCTCGACAAGATCAAGACCGCCGGCGGCCGCTACGCCGGCGACGCGGACCGGCTGGTGCAGCGCATCCAGGCCGGGCAGGCGCTGGAGGCGGAAGTGCAGGGATTGGCCCGGCAGGCCGACGAGGCCTTCCGCAAGGGCGACTGGGCCGCCGCCCTCGAGCGCTACCAGTCCATCTACAAGAAGAAGCCCGATTATCCGAACCTGCTGGATCTGATCGACCGCTGCCAGGCTCATGTGAACCTGCAGCGGCGCCTCGATGACGCGCGCCGGCTGGCGCCCGTCAACCCGTCGCAGGCCGAGGAGATCCTCGTCGCCATCCGGGCGGAGCAGCCCGGCTTCCCCGGGCTGGAACCCGTCCAGCGGCTGGTCGCCGAGGAGAAGCGGAAGAAGGAGCTGGGCGACCGGAGCGCCGCCTTCGCCGCCTATTATCAGGACGGCGTCAAGGCCTTCAACGACCGGAACTGGGAGCGGGCGCGCCGCCATTTCCAGGATGCCCGCAAACTCGCCGCCGGCCCCGACCAGGGGCGCGAGATCCAGGGCTACCTGGACCGCATCGAGGTGCAGCTCAAGCAGGCCGGCCAAATCGGCCAGCTGGTGGCCGCCGCGCGGCGGGACATCCAGGCCGGCCGGAAGGAGCCCGCGCTGCAGTCCCTGCAGCAGGCGCTGGCGCTGGACCCGAACAACTCCGAGGCGAAGACGCTGCTGGGGATGCTCCAGAGCGCCGGCTCCGGCCAGGCGGTCTATCAGACCCTGCTCAAGAACGGCATCCGCGATTACTTCCTCGGCAAGTATCCGGAGTCGGTGGCCTCCATGAAGAACTACCTGAGTTTTTCCACCGAGAAGGCCGGCTTGGCCAACTTCTTCATCGGGGCGGCCCTCGTCAGCGAGTACTACCTGGCCCGGGAGCGCTCCGCCGAGCAGCTCGATGAGGGGCGCCGCCACCTGCGCGAAGCCCGGCAGACCGCCGGCTTCACCCTGCCGCCGCCGGTGCGGGCGATGCTTTCACCGCGCATCCTGGAACTGTTCGAACGCGGTGCCAGCTGATCCATGTTCCGGTTTTGCCTGCATCCGTCCGCCCGTCACGCCGCACGAGCCAAAAATGAATTGACAACCCGCCCGCCGTCTGATAATTTGGCCGCCTTGCGTAGGTGCGTAGCTCAGGGGGAGAGCACTTCCTTGACGCGGAAGGGGTCAGCGGTTCAAATCCGCTCGCACCTACCATTTTTTTATTTATGCGATCGGAGTGCCCCATTCCCGCACCGGACACGGAGGACAATCCAGCCATGCTCCAAGTGATCGAGCGCGACGGCACACGTCGCGTCGTGGCCGATTCCGCCGAAGCCCTGACCATTCTGCGCCACAGCACCTCCCACCTCATGGCCCTGGCCGTGCTGCATCTGTTCCCCGGCACCCACCTGGGCATCGGCCCCGCCACCGAGGACGGCTTCTATTACGACTTCCAGATGGACCACGCTCTGACCGAGGAGGACCTGGCCCGGATTGAGGAGAAGATGCGGGAGCTGGCCGCGCGCGACCTGCCGTTCGAACCCGCGGTGATCGGGCTGGCGGAGGCACAGCGCGTCTTCGACGAGATGGGCGAGGCGCTCAAGTGCGAGCTCATCGACGAGAAGGCCGGCGAGACGCTGTCGTGCTACCGGCTCGACACGCTGTACGACTTCTGCCTCGGCCCCCACGTGGCGTCGAGCGGCGCGCTCAAGGTGTTCAAGCTGCTGTCCATCGCCGGCTCCTACTGGCGCGGCGACGAGCGGCGGCCGCAGCTCCAGCGCATCTACGGCACCGCCTTCCTGACCCAGGCGGAGCTGGACGCGTACCTGGCGTTTCTCGAGGAGGCCCGCAAGCGGGACCACCGCCGGCTGGGCCGCGAACTTGACCTCTATTCCATCCAGGACGTCGCGGGGGCGGGATTCGTTTACTGGCATCCCAAGGGCGCCCTGATCCGGCACCTCATCGAGGACTTCTGGAAGAACGAGCATTTCCGCCGCGGCTACGAGCTGGTGGCTATCCCCCATCTGGCGCGGCACAACCTGTGGCGCACGTCCGGGCACTTCGATTACTACAAGGAAAACATGTACACCCTCACCATCGATGAGGAGGAGTACGTGGTCAAGCCCATGAACTGCCCGGGGCACATCCTGATCTACAAGAGCCGGCTCCACAGCTACCGCGATCTGCCCGTCCGCTTTGCCGAGCTGGGGACGGTGTACCGCTATGAGAAGAGCGGCGTGCTTCACGGCATGCTCCGCGTCCGCGGCTTCACCCAGGACGACGGCCACATCTTCTGCACCCCCGACCAGATCGTGGACGAGCTCGGCGGCGTGCTCGACCTGTGCCTGTTCTTCATGCAGACGTTCGGGTTCGAACAGTACCAGGTGGAGCTCTCCGTCCGCGATCCGGAGAACAAGGGCAAGTACGCCGGCACCGACGAGGAGTGGGAGATGGCCGAGGCCGGCCTGGTCAAGGCGATGGAAATCCGCGGCATCTCCTACACGCGCAAGGAAGGGGAGGCGGTGTTCTACGGTCCCAAGATCGATTTCAAGCTCGTGGACGCCATCGGCCGCAAGTGGCAGTGCAGCACCGTTCAGTTCGACTTTAACCTGCCGCGGCGGTTCGACGTCAACTACGTCGCCGCCGACTCCAAGGAGCATCACGTCTTCATGGTCCACCGGGCCATCATGGGATCGCTGGAGCGGTTTTTCGGCACGCTGGTGGAGCACTACGCAGGCGCCTTCCCCATCTGGCTGAGTCCCGAGCAGGCCTGGGTGATCCCGGTGAGCGAGAAGTTCGGCGACTATGCCCGGTCCGTCACTGCGCGCCTGCAGGCGGACGGGTTGCGCGTCCGCCTCGACGATCGAAACGAGAAGGTGGGCTACAAGGTCCGCGAGGCCCAGGTCCAGAAGATCCCGTTCATGCTGGTGGTCGGCGGCCGGGAGCAGGAGCAGGGGACCGTGTCCGTGCGCAACCGCTACGAGGGCGACCTGGGCGCCATGGGCCTGGACCAATTCGCGCACCTGGTCAAATCCCATATTGACAGCCGCGCGATCAAACCTTAAATTACGGCAACCGTAAACTCTTTGTCAGGAGGACGTCAATTAAACCAGCACCCAAAAACGAGAACCGGGACCGAGTGCGCATCAACGAGGAGATCACCGCACCGGAAGTCCGGCTGATCGACGGCGACGGGGCGCAGCTCGGCGTCGTCCCCATCGCCCAGGCCCTGGCGCTCGCCACCGAGAAGCAGGTCGACCTGGTGGAAATCGCCCCCAACGCCGAACCCCCCGTGGCCAAGGTCATGGACTACGGGAAATTCCTCTACCAGCAGAAGAAGAAGCAGCACGACGCCAAGAAGAAGCAGAAGGTGGTCCAGATCAAGGAAGTGAAATTCCGACCCCGTACCGACACCCACGACTTCGAGTTCAAGAAAAAGCACATCATCCGGTTCCTCGAGGAAGGCAACCGGGTCAAGTGCGGCGTCTTCTTCCGCGGCCGGGAGATGGCGTACCCGGAACTGGGCTACGAACTGCTGGCCCGGCTGGTCGAGGAGCTCGAGGGGGTGGCCGAGATGGTCAAGCCGCCGGAGATGGAGGGCCGGCTGATGGTGATGCACCTCATGCCGAAAAAATGAACCGCCGCCTGAAAGGCCATTGACAGATTCGAATTAATCATTATAATTAGCCCGTTTTTTCGCGGGAGCAGGCTCCAGCCCCGTTGCCGGCTCCGCGACAAGCCATAACTTGGTGTCATCGCAAAGGAGTTGGACCGTGCACAAGCTGAAGACGAAGCAGAAGACGAAGAAAGGCGCTGCCAAGCGCTTCCGGGTGACCGCGACAGGCAAGGTGCTGCGCGGCCACAGCCATAAGAGCCACATCCTGACGAAGAAGACCCGCAAGCGGAAGCGCAACCTCCGCCAGACCGGCCTCGTCGCCGGCGCCGACCTGGGCCGCGTCAAGGAAATGCTCCAAATCTGAAGGCGCCGAGGAGAGTACTGTCATGCCCCGAGTGAAGCGTGGAAACAAGAGACTGCTGAACCGAAAGAAGATCCTGGCCTTGGCCAAGGGCTACCGGGGGTCACGGAACCGCCTGTACCGCACCGCCAAGGAGACTGTCGAGAAAGGGCTGGGTTACGCCTACCGCGACCGGCGGCAGCGCAAGCGCGAATTCCGGTCGCTCTGGATCATCCGGATCAATGCGACCACCCGTGAGCACGGCCTGTCATACAATCGATTTATGTCCGGTTTGAAAAAAGCCGGTGTGGAGCTCGACCGGAAAGTCCTGGCGGAACTCGCCGTGCACCATCCGGTCACCTTCGCCGAACTGGTGTCAGTGGCCAAGCAGGCATAATCCTCAGTTCGTTTGAAAGGAACATCAACCGGCTGTCCCGCTACGGTGCAGCCGGTTTTTTTTTGCAAGGAGCCCTCGATGCGCGATGATCTGGCCCGAATCATGGATGGTTTCGAGACGGAATGCGGGACGGTCCGCGACGAGGCGGCCTACGGCCTGCTGCGGGAGCGCTACCTGTCACGGGAGAAGGGTCTCCTGACCCTCCAGCTCAAGCGCCTGCGCGACCTGCCGCCCGCCGAGCGGCCCGCCTTCGGCCAGGAGGTCAACCAGCTGAAGGCGGCCATCGAAACCCGGCTGGAGGCGCTGGCCCGGCAGGTCCGCCTGGCGGCCTACCAGGACCGGCTGGAGAAGGAGCGCCTCGACGTCACGCTGCCCGGCTTCCCCGTCGCCCGGGGCACGCTGCACCCCATCAAGCAGGTGGAGGCCGAGATCTGCGGCATCTTCGAGCGGATGGGCTACGTCATCGCCGAGGGGCCCGAGATCGAGACCGACTTCTTCAACTTCGGCGCCCTGAACTTTCCGCCCGACCATCCGGCCCGCGATGCACAGGACACCTTCTTCATCGGTGGCGGATCCTTCCTGCTGCGTACGCACACCTCGCCGGTTCAGATCCGGACCATGCAGACCGTGGCGCCGCCGCTCAAAGTCATCGCCCCCGGCAAGGTGTACCGTAAGGACACGCCCGACGCCACTCACTTTCCGATCTTCCACCAGATCGAGGGGCTGGTGGTGGATGAGGGCGTCTCGCTGGCCGACCTGAAGGGCACACTGGAGCATTTCGCCCGGGAGTGCTTCGCCGCCGACGCCCGCATCCGCCTGCGGCCCAGCTTCTTTCCCTTCGTGGAGCCCGGCGCCGAGGTGGACGTGAGCTGCTTCTTCTGCGGCGGCGGCGGCTGCCGCATCTGCAAGGGGAGCGGCTGGATCGAGATCCTGGGCGCCGGCATGGTCCATCCGCACGTCTTCGACGCGTGCGGCGTGGACAGCGAGCGCTACACGGGCTTCGCTTTCGGCATGGGCATCGACCGGGTCGCCATCCTCCGGTACGGCGTCCCCGACATCCGGATGTTTTGGGAAAACGACGTCCGGTTCCTGAACCAGTTCTACCGCTTCTGACGGGCCGCGAAGGAGAGCGCACACCATGAAAATCAGCTGCAACTGGATGGCCGATCTCATCGCCCTGGACGAGCCGCCCGACCGGCTGGCGGCCGATCTGTCCATGCTCGGCCTGCCCGTCGACGCGGTGGAGCGGCTGCCCAACGACACCCTCATCGAGATCGACGTCACAGCCAACCGCCCCGACTGCCTCAGCCACCTCGGGATCGCTCGGGAGCTCAGCGCTCTGTATCACGAGCCGCTGCGGCTGCCGACGCCCGCCGCGCTGGACGCCGGCCGGGACCCCGCCCCGGCGCCGGCCATCACCATCGAGGATCCGGATCTGTGCGCCCGCTTCTGCGGGGTGCGCATCACCGGCGTCCGCGTGGCGCCGTCGCCTCAGTGGCTCCAGGAGCGGCTCCTCGCGGTGGGCCAGCGCCCCATCAACAACCTGGTGGACATCACCAACTACATCCTGCTGGAGTTGGGCCATCCGCTCCACGCATACGATTTCGGCAAGCTGGCCGGCGGGTGCCTGATCGCGCGCCGGGCCCGCGCCGGGGAGACAATCCAGACTCTCGACGGCCGCATCCGCGCCCTCGCCCCGGAGATGCTGGTCATCGCCGACGCCGGGCAGCCGGTGGGGATCGCCGGCGTGATGGGCGGCGCGGCGAGCGAGGTGGCCGACACGACCACCGACATCCTGCTGGAAAGCGCCTGGTTCCAACCCGCGTCGGTCCGCCGGACCGCCCGGACGTTGGAGATGCGCACCGAGGCGTCGTACCGCTTCGAGCGGGGCGCGGACGTGGCGATGGCGCCGATCGCCCTGCGGCGGGCCGCGCAGCTGATTTTGGAGCTCGCCGGCGGCGCGGCGGTCTCGCCCGTGGTGGACGTCTGCCCGCGCCCCTGGTCGCCGCCCGTCATCGCCCTGCGCCGCGGCCGGATCGAGCGGCTGGTGGGCATCTCCGTCGCCGGTCTCCCCGTCGACGCGATGCTCCGCCGCCTGGGGTTCGATGTGGCGGCGGCGCCCGACGGCTGGCTCGTCCGGCCGCCCGCCCACCGCGTCGACGTGGGCCTGGAAGTGGATCTCATCGAGGAGATCGCCCGGCTGCACGGCTACGACCGCATCCCCTCCACCCTGCCGCTCCATCCGACACGACCGGTGTCGCGCCAGCTCGCCGGGGAGAAAGCCGCGGCCCGGCAGTTCCTCAAGGAGTCCGGTCTGCAGGAGGTCCTGACGCCGAATTTCGCCAGCGTCGCGCGCGACGCCGATCTCCTCTGGGCGCCTGACGGCGAACCGGTCCGCGTGGACAACCCGCTGGACGAAGGGGAGCCGTTCCTCCGCCAGGGCCTGCTGCCGGGGATGGTGGCCGCGCTCAAGTTCAACGAGAACAACTACAACGCCGACGTCCGCCTCTTCGAGGTGGCCGCGGTGTACGGCCGCCGCGGGGACGGGCACGTGGAGCCGGTCCGGCTGGCCCTCGGCGCGTACGGCCAGTGGCTGCCCGCGCACTGGTCCGCCGCCGGAGTGCCGGCGGATTTCGTCCGCCTCAAAGGCGTAATCGAAGGCCTGTGCGACCGCCTGAACGTTCCGGCGGTGACGTTCGACGAGGCCGGGGACGCGGCCTTCCTGCAGCCGGGGGCGGCGGCCTGGATCCGGCTGGGGGACGAAGTCGTCGTCTACATCGGCCAGCTCAACGAACTGCTGGCCCAGAAGCTCAAATTCAAGCGCAAGGTGTTCGTGGCCGAGCTGCTCTTCGAGCGGCTGGCGGCGGGGATCGACCGGTCATTCGCCTTCCGCACCCTGCCGCGGTACCCGTTCGTGGACCGCGACATGTCCTTTGTCGTTGACATCGGGATCAGTTTTAGTACAATTAAAATGTCGGTCATTGAGTTGAAAATGCCTGAGTTAGCGGAGGTTAAGCTCGTTGACCTCTATCGGGGGGCCGACATCCCCCCGGGCCGCAAGGCCATGAACGTCCGGCTGGTCTTTCAACATCCCGAGCGCACCCTGACCGACGAGGAGGCTGACCGCCTCCGGGAACGTGCCGCCGCGAGCCTGCGGAAACGTTTCCAAGCCCAGTTTCGATAGGGGCGGCATGAGCGAGAAAAAAGAACCGGATGGGCTGGAGCGCTTCGCCCATCTGGAAGATAAGATCTACCGAGTGAGCGAGTTTTTCAAGAACTTGCAGTCGCAAAACTCAGCATTGAAGGAGGAATTATCCGATTTTCAACGCCGGTATCGCGAACTGGAAGAGCGCTGCCGGACGATTGAGACGATGATGGTGACAGTCCGGGAAGAAAAGGAGAAGATCGCGGAAAAACTCAGGGCGCTCATCGAGCGCCTCGATGGTTTGGAGAGCGAACAGTAACCGCGCGAGGGCAAGGATCGGTGCAGATCAAGATATTGAACCAGGTGTTCAACATCCAGGACGTGAACGACGAGGCGTACGTCAAGGAACTGGCGAGCTTCGTCGAGGAGCGCATGACACAGCTCCAGCGCGCCTCGAACATCATCGACTCGCACCGGCTGGCTCTGCTCGCGGCGTTCCAGATCGCCGACGACTACTTTCAGCTTCGCAAGCAACATCGCGAGTTGAACCAGTTCGTGGGCCGCAAGAGCGCCGAATTCGTGAAGATCCTGGATCAGTTCAACGATCCGGCACCGAAACGACCTTGACCTGCAACGCGTGCGGGGTGATTCCAATTGGGTCTGCGATGAGAATGGACGGGAGTTTAGAGTTTCGGCACGGTGTGCAAGCCTTCTGCGGGAAGGAAGCCTGAAGTGCTGAACAGACACCCACTTTGAACTGCCGGACCACAACGATTCGCCCCGCACCGTTGCAGCTTTTTGCCGCCTGATCTTCTTCGGAACGGTTTCCCGGACAACTTGTGAGAACAAGGACCCCCGCGGGTCTGTGTACATATTGCCCGAAGGAGACGCCCATGAACGCATTCTATACGGCGCTGATCATTGCGGCCCCCGTGGCCGTAGTCGGAACGGTCCTGCTGGTTGCGTACCTCCGCCTGAAGAACCGAGTGGTTGCCGAGCGGCTCCGCGCCGCGCAGGCGCAGGCCGACGAGATCGTCACCCGGGCCCGCCGCGATGCCGAGCAGATCAAGCGTGAGAAGGTCCTGGAAGGGAAGGACGAGCTGTTCAAGCTCCGCAGCGAGCACGAGGCGGAGGTCAAGGAAAAGCGGAAGGAGCTGGCCGCGACCGAGCAGAAGCTCACCCAGCGCGACCAGGCGCTCGGCCGGCGCGAGGAGCAGCTCAACAAGAAGGAGAAAGACCAGGCCAACCGGGAGAACGGGCTCATTTCGCGCGAGGTCCGGATCAAGGAAGAGGAGACGAAGGTGAAGGAGCTCCGCCGGGTGCAGCAGGAGCAGTTGGAGAAGGTGGCCGGCATGACCCGCGACGAGGCCAAGCAGCAACTGGTGGACATGCTCCAGGAGGAGGCGCGGCGCGACGCGACCGCGCTGGTGAAGCAGATCGAGGACGACGCCCGGAACCGCGCCAACAGTCTGGCCCGCAAGATCCTGTCCACGTCCATCCAGCGCTGCGCCGTGGAGCACACCATCGAGACCACGGTGTCGGTGGTGGATCTGCCCAGCGACGAAATGAAGGGCCGCATCATCGGCCGTGAGGGGCGGAACATCCGCGCCCTGGAGATCGCCACCGGGATCGACCTGATCGTCGACGACACCCCGGAGGCGGTCATCCTGTCCGGCTTCGACCCGTATCGCCGCGAGATCGCCAAGATCGCCATCGAGCGCCTCATCACCGACGGCCGGATCCATCCGGCGCGGATCGAGGAGATCGTGGACAAGGTCAAGGCCGAAATGGAGCAAAAGATTTTGGAAATCGGCGAGGAGGCCGCCTTCGAGATGGGCTTCCACGATTTCCACCCCGACGTGCTCAAGCTCCTGGGCCGCCTGCACTACCGGTCGAGCTACGGCCAGAACGTGCTGGAGCACGCGAAGGAGGTGGCGCACATCGCCGGCATGCTGGCGCAGGAGGTGGGCGCCGACGAGCGGGTCGCCCGGCGCGCCGGCCTCATCCACGACATCGGCAAGTCGCTGGACCGGGAGGTGGAGGGCACCCACACCCAGCTCGGTGTGGAACTGCTGCGCAAGAGCGGCGAGAAACCCGAAGTGCTGCACGCCGTCGAGGCGCATCACTTCGACGTGGACTTCCAGAGCGTCGAGGCGGTGCTGGTGCAGGTGGCCGATGCGGTGTCCGCCGCCCGGCCGGGCGCCCGCCGCGAAATCCTCGAGTCGTACATCAAGCGCCTCGAGAAGCTCGAAAACATCGCCGACAGCTTCACCGGCGTGGCCAAGGCCTATGCGCTGCAGGCCGGCCGCGAGATCCGTGTCATCGTCGAGAGCAACAAGATCAGCGACGAGCAGGCGTTCTGGATGGCCAAGGACCTGACCAAGAAGATCGAGAGCGACCTGCAGTACCCGGGCCAGATCAAGGTGACGGTGATCCGGGAGCGGCGGTTCGTCGAGTACGCCAAGTAGAACTCCGGCCGGGGTGCCGGCCGGCCCAACAGCGGGAGGAAGCGATGCGCGTGCTGTGTGTGGGCGATGTCATGGGGCGGCCGGGGCGGCGGGTACTCCGCGAAATGCTGCACCGGGTGCAGAGCGAATACCGGATTGACTTCACCATCGCCAACGGCGAGAACGCCGCCGGCGGCTTCGGCATGATTCCCGAGAAGTTCCAGGAGCTCATGCCCCTCGGGATCGACGTGATGACCACGGGCAACCACATCTGGGACCGGAAAGAGGCGTACGATCTGCTCAACCAGACCGACCGGCTGCTCCGTCCCCTGAACTACCCGCCGGGCGTGCCCGGCCGGGGCTTCACCGTCGTCGACTCGCAGATCGGCGTGCCCGTGGCGGTGATCAACCTGCAGGGCCGGGTGTTCATGCCGCCCATCGACTGTCCCTTCCGCGGCGTCGAGGCGGTGCTGCCCGAGCTGCGGCGCCGCACACCCATCATCTTCGTGGATTTCCACGCCGAGGCCACCTCGGAGAAGGTGGCCATGGGCTGGTTTCTCAACGGCAAGGTGAGCGCGGTGTTCGGCACCCACACCCACGTCCAGACCGCCGACGAGCGGATCCTGCCGGACGGCACGGCGTACATCACCGACCTCGGCATGACCGGCCCCCACGACTGGGTCATCGGCATGGACGTGGAGGGCTCCATTCAGCGGTTTCTGTTCCACCTGCCGAGCAAGTTCACCCCGGAGACCCGCGGGCACCGGCTCAATGCGCTGGTGGTCGAGGTGGACCCCGAGACCGGTCGCGCCACCGGCGTGGAACGGCTCAACCTGCCGCTGCCGTCCTGAGTTGGGACGGAACGCGCCGGTAACCGATCAACTTTCGGCTGTCCGGACACATCTATAGACCGGACACGAAGGCACCCGGACACCCGGGATACCCTGCAGCGAGGTAACGGCAATGAGGATATGGCAGCGGGCGGCGATTGCGGCGGTTGCAGCACTGGGACTGGCGACGGCGGCGGCCGCGGCGACGGAGACAGTGAACGCCGGCGGCCGGTCGTTCCGGGTGGAGCGCTGCCCGGAGACGGCGCTGCCCCTGCAAGTCCGTCCGACGGATCCTGTGCGGTACGCAGGCGAGCCCGCGGCGGCCGCCCGCCGCTTCCTGGCCGACCACGCCGCCTTGCTGGGGCTCGGCGCCGAGCTGGCGCAGTACCAGCCCGTGGGGGAGCGCCGGTCACCCGCCGGACGCCACGTGGATCTGGACCTCTGGCACGCCGGCCGGCCGGTGGTCAACGGCCGGATCAGCGTGCATCTGGACGCCGCCGGTCGGGTGACGCTGGCCCAGCGCATGCCCATGCTCCCGGACCCCGCATGGCCGGAGGTTTTTCCCGACCGGACGGCGGCGCTCGACCTGGCCGCCGACGCGTTCGCCGAGCGGGTCCTCCGTTCGGCCTGGCCCAAACCGCTGGTCGAGAAACCGCTGCCCGCCACGGCGATGCTGACGGCGGAGCAGGAGGCGTACTTCATCGAAGCGGGCCGGCCGCTCGCGGTACGGGAGTTCTGCCTGGTGACGGAGGAACCGCTGGCCCGCTGGACCCTCTGGGTGGGCGGCGCGCCGCTCCGCGTGCTGGGCGCGTCCTCCGACGTCTGGTACGCCGACGGCAGCGGCCGTGTGTTCCAGCCCAATCCGGTGAACTACCTGAACAATTCCAGCCTGCGGGACAACTCGGACGGCAGCCTGTTCCTCCCTGCCTACCTCGACGTGGTGCTGGCGGAACTCGCCGACCCTGACCCGCAGGGCTATCATCTGGCGGGGCCGTGGGTGCAGATCGTGAGCCGCACCGACGAGCCCCCCCTGACGGCGCCGCCGGCGGAACCGTCGCCCGTGTTCGACTATCCGCGGGACCCGGCGGGATTCGAGGCCGTGATGGCCTACTACTGGATCGATTCGGCCCAGCGGTACATCCAGTGGCTGGGCTTCGACACCATTGTCCACTTTCCCCTCCCGGTGGACGTGCACGGGCTCGACGGCGCCGACAACTCCCATTTCGTGCGGCAAGGCAGCACTCGCTACATTGCTTACGGCGACGGCGGTGTCGACGACGCCGAGGACGCCGATATCATCCTCCACGAATACGGCCACGCCATTCAGGACACCTCGAATCCCCTCGCATTCAGCAACGCCATCGTGGAGTCGGGGGCCATCGGCGAGGGATTCTCGGACTACTGGGCGTTCAGCCGGACCTACGACCTGAGCGTGACCAGCGGCTACAACCCGTTTCACATCGGCGAGTGGGACGCGAAGGGCTATACCCCGCCCGCCGTATACCTGCGTCGGATCGATCATGACGACATGCGCTACCCCGAGGACCGGACCAACGACATCTACGGCGACAGCGCGTACTGGTCCACGGCGCTGAAAAACCTGTTTCTGCAGCTCGGCCAGGAGGTCGCCGACCGGATTGTGCTGCAGAGCCACTTCCTCATGCCGGCTGCCGCGCAGAACACCTTCCGCAACGGCGCCCTGGCCATGATCGACGCCGACCAGGCGCTTTACGGCGGCGCCCATGTCTTTGAAATCTGCCAGGAGTTTCTCCGGCCCGGCATCTTCTCCGTCGACGACTGCCGCGCCCAAGGTCCGTTCCTGGAGACCGCCGGCCGGGTGCTGGCGGAGGTTGAGGGGAACGGCAACGGCATTGCCGAACCGGGCGAACTGGTCACGCTGGCGGTGTCCATTCAGAACACCGGTGCGGCGTCGTCCGGGGAGCTCCTGGTCACGCTCGCTGCGCCGGATGACCTGGTGGTCTACCGCGGCAAGGCGCACTACGCGGCGCCCGCGGCCGGCGGCGCGGCCGTGGCGCCGGGCGTGCCGTTCCTGTTCCGGATCCGCGACGGCGCGGCGTGCGGCGTCGGCCTGGCGCTGGAGCTGGAGTGCCGGTTCGGGACCCACGTCCAGCGACTGGCCTACATCCTGCCCGTGGGCCAGACCGTCGACTCCACGCTGGTCGCCGACGACATGGAGGCCGGCGGCTCGCTCTGGGAAGTGGATCACGGGCCGGGGATGGTCTCGTACTGGGAGCGCGTGGCGGCGAGCTATTACCACGCCGGGCCGACGGTCTGGCGCGCGTTCGACCGCGACAAGAAAAACGACGACTACCTGATCTGGGGTCCCCTGGAACTGCCCGCCGGTTCGCTGTTCGAGCTGAGTTTCTGGCACACGTACTATCTGGAGAGCGGATCGTCCGCCTACGACGGGGCGGTGCTGGAGGCGTCCACTGATCTGGCCGCCTGGACCGACCTCGGCGCAGCCATGGTCGAGGGGGGGTACAACGCCACCGTCTCCATCAATTATGAGTCGCCGATCCTCGGCCGGCCCGCCTGGTCGGGCGGGGGATTCGGCGCCATGACCCGGGTGCGGGTCGATCTCTCCGCCTGGGCCGGGCAGACGGTATGGCTCCGCTTCCGCCTCGCCTGCGACAGCTCCACGAAGGTGGGCGGCGGCTGGTACGTGGATGACGTGCAAATCGCCCGGTCGGAGCCCGACTGCGCGGCCTACGACTTCCGGGCCGGCGACCTCGACGGCAACGGCGTCCTCAACGCCGTGGACGTGGCCCTCCTCGAGGCGCTGCTCGGCGGGAATCTGGCCGCCGGGGAAGGGGAATTCCTGCGCAGCGAGTGCACTGCCGACCTGGACGACGACGGCCGAATCACCGTGCGGGATCTGGCCCTGCTGGTCCTGTTGACCGATTAGACCGCGGTTGAGCCGGAGCATGGACATCCACCCGGCGGATTCCCCTTGCGGCGGCGGGCAACCGGAGCGCGCCATGGCGCGTGTCGGCGCCTGGGTGCTGCTGTCGCTGTTGTTTCTCGCCATGCGGGTGGGGTACCTGCGGGAACCGCTGATCGGCATCGACGAGACGGGCTACATGGTCGTGGCGGACGTGCTGGCCCGGGGCGGCCGGCTCTATGCGGACGTCTGGGATCAGAAACCGCCGGTCCAGTACCTGCTCTACCTGGGTGTCCAATCCATTGCCCACTGCCCGGAAGCCATCCACGCCGCCGGCATCCTGCTCGGCCTGGCCAACACCCTGCTGGTGCTCTCGCTCGGCCGCCGCCTGTTTGGCTGGTGGGCCGGGCTGGGCGCTGCGTGGCTCTACAACGCCTACACCGCTTCGTTCGGCGCCGTCTCCTTCAACTCGGAGGTCTTCCTGGTCTGTTGCCAGCTTGCGGCGATCCGGCTGTTGTTCTCCCGGGTGATGGCGCGCGCCCCCGCCTGGACGGCCGCCGGCGCGGGTGTCCTGCTGGGACTGGCGTTCATGAACAAGTACGTGGTGGCTTTCCCCATGGCGGCGATCGCCGTCTGGCTGGCGCTTGCGGCGCCGCCGGGCGCCGCCGCCGGCCGGCGCCCGGCGGTCCTGGTCGCCTTCGCCGCCGGACTGGCCGCGGCGCCGGCGGCGTGCCTCGCTTGGTGCGCGGGGCAGGGTGTGCTGAGCGACTTCTTCCGGATCACGTTCGGCTACAACGCCCGGTACGCCGTCCACGATTTCTGGCGGCTCTTCTTGAACTATTCCACCGGCTTCATTCGGGAGTTTGCCGCGACCCGGTGGTTCCTGATCCTCGCTGCCGCGGCCGGCGCCGGGTGGCTGGCGGCCCGCCCCGCACGGTTCCGGTTGGTCGAACCGGAGGCGCGCCGGTTCCTGTTTCTCTGGCTGGCCGGCTCGGCGCTGGCGGTGGCCGGACCGCTGAAGTTTCTGGACCACTACTTCCAGCTCATTATCCCGGTGCTGGCCCTGCTGGCCGGAGCGCTCCTGGCCGAGCCGATCCGGTGGCGGACCGCGGCGGCCGGCCTGCTGGCCGGGGTGGCGGTGACGGCCTGGCCGGTAGCCACTGCGGCGGCGCAGAGCGTGGCGGTCTTCGCCGCGCGGCCCGGCTGGGTGGCGGAATCCGGTTACGAGCCGGCGCGGATCGGCCGCTGGCTCGCCCGCCAGGCGCCGCTCGGCGGGGCGCTGCTGGTCTGGGCGGCGGATATCGACATCTACTTCTACGCCCGGCGCAACCCGGCCGTGCGATTCTTCTGGTGGCCGCAACTGGTGCGGGATCCCCTGCCGGACGGGGCGCTGGAGATGTTCTTCGCCGACCTGGAGCGGCGGCGACCGCGGTTTGTCGTGACGGGGGATCATCCCGTCTACGAGGCGCTGCGATCGGACAACCCCGCCGCGGTGGAGCGGTTCGAGCGGCTCTGGCGGCCGTACCTGGCGCGGCACTACGCCCCGCGGCCATGGCCGGCTGACGTCGGGCTGCCGGCGGAGCGCGCCGCGCGGCTGCGGCTCTGGGAACGCGTCCCGTCGGCCGGGAATCCCTGACACACAGTCGGAGAAGGGATCAGATCTGATCCGTCAGCCGGTAGAACTCCCGCGGCATGGCGCCCTGGAAGACGCGACGCACCGCCGCGCCTAGCAGCCCGGAGGTGATGAAGCGCACCGAGGCCCGGAGCAGCGGCCCGTTCTCCTCGAGCAGCCGCCCGGCGCGCTCCAGCGCCGCCGGGCCCTCGGCCAGCCACTTGTCCATCACCCGCTGCTCCACGCAGCGCATCAAGCCCAGCTTCCGGTTCAGCTCGCGGAGGAAGTGCGCCGGCTCGCCGCGGGCGACGGTCTCCACCGCCAGCCGGCCCGTGAGCCAGGCGGCGTCGATGCCGCCGCCGTGCAGGGCCGAGGCGAAACCGCCCGCGTCGCCGGTCCGGATCACCTTGCCGGCGAACGGCGGCTGGGGACAGGTGCCCACCAGGAAGCCGCCGATCTTGCGCACGCGCCGGTAGCCGGCGATACCGTTCGCTTCGAGGTAGCCCTCCAGGATCTCCCACGGCGGCGCGGCGGGCCGGGTCAGCCAGCCGAAACCCACGTTGGCCTGACGGGTGCCCTTGGGGAAGATCCAGAAGTAGCCCGGCTGCTCCTCGAGGATCTTGACGTCGATGGTGTTTGCCCAGGCGGAGAAGTCGCCCTCCAGCGTCCACTGCAGGCCGAAGCCGGGAGGCGGATCGAACTCGTGCCAGCGGGAGTAGAAGGCGTACATCCCGCGCGCGTCCACCACCGCCCGGAAGTCGTCTTGCAGCGCAAACGGGTCCGCGCGCTCGCCCTCGCGCACCGCCACGCCGGCGGCCCGCGCCCGCCGCCCCAGCTCCGCCTGCCATTCGCCGCGGTCGATGACGAAGAAACGGTTGCGTGAGCCGATGTCGAAGGTGAACGACCGGCCGTTGACGTGCAGCCGCGCGTGGCGGATCCGCGTGCGGATGAACGCCTTGTCCATGGTCAGGACGCCGGCCGGGTCGTAGATCCCCTCTGCGCACTGGATGTTCCCGCCGATCTCACCCTTTTCGAACAACACGCACGGCAGGCCCAGTCGCGCCGCGGTGAGCGCGGCCGAAAGCCAGGCGGGCCCGCCGCCCACGACGGCGATCCTGTCGCGGTCGCTGTGGCCGGAGCGCCGGGTCATGGGCGTCCCTCCAGGCCGGCGGCGAGTCCGGTGCGCCGCTCCTCGACCGCGGCAGCCAGGTGCGCCACCGCCTCCTCCCGCCGGGCCATGAGCCGGCGCGGTTCACGCCGCAGCCCCGACTGGGCCAAAGCGTGGACCAGCAGCGGGAAGAGCTGGGTGACGTCACCGTGGCAGTAAACGCTGTTGACCACATACTCGGCGGTGGTCTTGCCCCAGGTGTGTCCCTCGCCCGCTGGGCAGCCGGAGAGGCCGCCGGTGTGGACATTGGCGTCGCTGATCTGGATGTCGATGTCGAAGCCGCCCACGTCGATCTCCAGGATCTGACTCATGAGCGGCTCGCCCTGGAGGGTGTAGTTCTTCGGCACGCCGCCGCCCAAGATGATCACCGCCATCTTGCGGGAGCCGGCCGACTTGGCCAGGTACTGGAACGCGGCGTACTCGAACACGTCGGCGGCCAGGTCCAGACGGAAGCGGAAGGCATCGCCCAGCAGCCGGGCCAGCTTGACCACGTTGAGGAAGATGGAGCCGTCCTGCGGCGCGCCGCAGAAGATGGGCACCTCGAGTCGGTGGCAGGTGGCAAGCAGACTGGGATTGTCCGCGCGGCCCAGTCGCTCCTCCACCTCCCGGAGATATCGACCCAGCAGGAAGTGGCACTCGGAGGTGGTCATGGGCCGCTGAAACTCAGGCGCGGCAAGGACGCGGCTGAAGAACTGGTCGGTCTCAAGGAGCACCTGCTCGTTGAAGAAGATGTCGTAGATGCGGATGATCTGTTCCTTGCGGAGCACCCGGTCGTCCACCGCCGGCGAGCCCTCACGGAGGATGTGGCCCAGGCTCCGGTGGGCGTCGTGGTACAGATTGGCGCCGGTGGTGCAAAGGACGTCCACCACGCCGCGCTCCAGAAGCGGATTGAGGCAAGAGCGGGCCAGGTCGGCCGGGGTCATGGCCCCGGACATGGTCAGCACGATGGTGTAGTCCTCGCGGACGGCCCGCTCCAGCAGCTCCCAGGCGGTCCGCAGCTCCCGGCCGCCGTAGGCCAGGAACGCCTTCTGCAACAGCTCGGGGGTGGTCTCGCGGCCGTCGATGGGCTGGGACTGCAGAACGCGTCCGCCGCCGGCCGGCTGCTTCTGTTTGCGCGCGCTCACCGGGTATCCTCCTTGAGAAAAAATCCCAAAAAGTATAGCACAGCCCCGCACCTCTTGTGGTACAATCACCGCCTTTGCGTGGCTAAGTTTAGACGGAGGTCTCCGATGGGCAGCGTACTGAAGAAGAAGCGTAAGCGCGCCGGCAAGCTCAGAAGGCAGCGCAAGCACAAGATGAGACGCAACCAGCACACCAAGAAGTAAGACTTCGACTGCCGATCCCGGTGTGCTCCGCCGCGTGGTTCCGCAGGATCGGAGTGACTGGTGATCGCGGCGCGTGGCGTCCGGGGATGCCCGCTTCGCACAGTCGCAGCAGCTGGATGAATACGCGCCGGACAGATTGACCGTCTGTCCGGCGCTTTGTTCTGACGGAATGAACGCCGCGGGGTCGCCGAATGCTGTATAATCGGCGCACACTCAATGAGAATGTGGAGGGCGTGGATCCGGTGACCATCACAGTCCGGTCCACAGAGATCAAAGTTTTCGCCCTATTCCTCGCGCTGGCGGCCGTCAGTCGCGTCCACACGTTTTTTCTCACCGTCATTGACTGGGACGAGACGACCTATGCCCTGCTGGCCAGCAGCCTGCTGCACGGTCATCTCCCTTACACCCAGATATGGGACAACAAGCCGCCGCTGTTGTACCTGGTCTACGCTTGCGTTCAATTCATCTCAGGCGATTCCGTCTTCTCCATTCGTCTGCTGGCGGTGGTTTTCACGGCCGGCAACGCGTTCATGATCCGCCGCATCGGACTGCAGTTCTGGCCGGACGGCCGACCCATGCTGGCGGGGCTGCTGTATCTGGTTGTTTCCCTGACCAATGGCGGCCTGTCCTCCAATTCCGAGCACATCTTCATGTTCTTCGCTCTGTCGGGAGTCTGGCTGCTGCTGGCGAAAGCCCGTCATGAAGACGATGGATTCGCCAGAATGGCTTGGGCCGGAGTATGTTTCGGCCTGGCGTTTCAGGTCAAGTACTTCGCCCTGACCGACACTCTGGCCGGTTTGGCGGGTTATGTTCTGTGCGTACCGCCCGGGGGCCGGCGGGTATTGCGAGACCGATCGGCGCGCACCGCCCTGCTGATCACCTGTGCCGCATTCGGCGCGGTCAGCCTGCTGGTGGTTCTGGTCATCTGGCTCTGCGGGATCTGGCCGCAATACTGGGACGCCAATTTCGTCGCCAATTCCACCCGGGCCGTGCTGATCCGGTGGGATCTGCGAGTGGTGGCGGACTCCCTGATCCACCAATTTCGCACGCACCCGCTGCTCTGGATCTGTTTTGGAGCCCAGGTGTTTGGAGTGCTTCGCGGCCGAGAGAGCTTCCCCCGGTTCCGTACGACCTGCATCCTGTGGATCATATTGGATTTCCTCGCCATTCTGTCGACACGCTCCTTCTACCACCACTACTACCTGCCACTCTTCCCGGGCTTGTGCCTGTTGAGCGCAGATTATCTGCAGGCTGTGTGGAGGTGGCTCAAGCGGGCGGGGCGGCTGGATCGAGTGGCGCAGGTCGCTGTCGCCCTGCTGGTGGTTCTGCCCCTCGGCTGGCAGGTCTATGCAGCGTACCGTTTCTCCGTGGCGCACACGGTGGCCAAGCCGCCGGTGCGTTTGTTTCAGTATTGGGACACACCCGCGGAGGTGGCCGATTACCTGCGCGCCCGGCTGCGACCTGGCGAGACGATCTATGTTGCCGACTATCACCACGTGATCTATTTCCTGTTGCACGTGGATCCTCCGACGCGGTATGTCGGGCCTCCGTTCGTGATCGGTTTTGAGGAGATGGACCGGATCGCGGGTGTCGACGGAATCTTGGAGCTGCACCGGATCATGGAGCGGCAACCCGCCTTCGTTGTCACCGCGCGCGAGTACGGCCTGGGGCGGCCGGAGTACTATGAGGCGTTGGACGCGCACTTGAACCGGTCGTACATGCTGGACGGCCGGATTGGTCCCGTGGCGATCTATCGACGGGTGCATCCCGCCCGCACGCCGTGACGAGCGTGCAAGGAGGAATAACTCCGTGCGCCGTGAAGCACTGACTGCCGTGTTGGCCGGCCTGCTGGCCGCCGTGGCCGCGGCGCCGCACCCGGCGGCGCCCGCGACGCTGCATGACTGGGAGAACCTGAACGTCCAGGAGCGCAACGCCGAAGCGCCCCGCGCCACCTTCGTGCCGTACGACAGCCCGGACGCCGCCCGGGCCGGCGGACCGTCCCCGTGGGTGAGGGGGCTGGACGGTCCGTGGAAATTCCACTGGTCGCCCCGGCCGGACCTCCGTCCCGCGGATTTCTACCGGGTGGACTTCGACGCTGGCAGCTGGATCGACTTCCCCGTCCCGGCCAACTGGGAGTTCCGCGGCTTCGGCGTGCCCCACTACTACGACTCGGCCAACTCCTTCCCTGCCGATCCGCCTCGGGTGCCCCACGACGACAATCCGGTGGGCTCCTATCGCCGCACGTTTACACTGCCGGCCGAGTGGAACGGCCGCCGGATGTTCCTCCGGTTCGACGGGGTCAACTCCGCGTACCATGTCTGGCTCAACGGCCGCTACGTGGGCTTCAGCAAAGACTCCAAGAGCCCGGCCGAGTTCGACGTGACGGGCCACGTGGCGCCGGGTGAAAATCTCCTGGCCGTCGAGGTGTACCGCTACAGCGACGGGACGTACCTGGAGGCGCAGGACATGTGGCGCGTCAGCGGCATCGAGCGGCCGGTCTGGCTCGTCGCGACGCCTTCGGTGCGGATCCGCGATTTCTTTGCCCGGGCTGGCCTCGATTCGGCCTACCGCGACGGGCGGCTGGACGTTGCCGTTTCCTTGCGCAATCACACGACGGCGGCGGTCCGCGGCGCCGTGCGGCTGGCTCTGTTTGACGGCGAGGGGCGGACGCTGCCGCTGGCCGCCCCGGTTCGACCGGTGGAGCTGCCGGCGGACGGCGACGCCGAGGTTGCGTTCGATGAGACAATCGCGGCGCCTGCGCCTTGGACCGCCGAGACGCCCAGTCTCTACCGGCTGGTCATCGTCCTCGAGGATGCGGCGGGCCGAGTGATCGAGGCCACGGGCTGCCGGGTGGGCTTTCGCACCGTCGAGGTGCGGAACGGCAAGCTCCTGCTCAACGGCGTGCCCCTGGTCATCAAAGGCGTGAACCGCCACGAGTGGAGCGCCACCGATGGGAAGGTCGTGGACGAGGCGCTCATGCTCCAGGATATCCGCCTGATGAAACAGTTCAACATCAACGCGGTGCGCACCAGCCACTACCCCAACCGGGAGGAGTGGTACGACCTGTGCGATGCACACGGTCTCTACGTCATCGACGAGGCGAATATCGAGTCCCACGGCGTCAGCTTCGACGCCGACAAGACCCTGGCCAACAAGCCGGAGTGGCTCCCGGCCCACCTCCACCGCACCCGGCGGCTGGTGGAGCGCGACAAAAACCACCCCTCGGTGATCGTCTGGTCCCTGGGCAACGAGGCGGGCGACGGCACCAACTTCGAGGCCACCTACCGCTGGATCAAGGAGCGCGATCCGGGCCGGCCGGTGCAGTACGAGCCGGCGCGTCGCCGCGCTCACACCGACATCGTCTGTCCCATGTACGCCCGGATCGAGCGGCTGGAGGAGTACGCCGCCGTGGAGCGCGACCGGCCCCTGATCCTGTGCGAGTACGCCCACGCCATGGGGAACTCCGTTGGCAATCTCGGCGACTACTGGCGCACCATCGAGGCGCATCCGCAGCTCCAGGGCGGACTCATCTGGGACTGGGTGGACCAGGGTTTCGCCCGGGTGGACGAGCAGGGCCGGCCGTACTTCGCCTACGGCGGGGACTTCGGCCCGGCGAGCCGGCCCAGCGACCGCAATTTCCTGTGCAACGGCCTGGTCGCACCCGACCGCGGTCTCCACCCCCACATCTGGGAGGTGAAGAAGGTGTACCAGTACATCTCCGTGGAGCCGGTGGACCTGGCCGCCGGCCGGCTGAGGGTGCGGAACAAGTATGCCTTCCTGAACCTGGACCACTTCCGTCTCGAATGGCGGGTCGAAGCCGAAGGCCGGCGAATCGCCGCGGGCGAACTGCCGCCGCTGAACCTCGGCCCACGTGATTGGGCGGAGATCACGCTGCCGCTGCCGGCCATCCGGCCGGAGCCGGGCGTGGAGTACTTCCTCACGGTGAGCACGCGCACCGCCGCCGCCACGGATGCCGTGCCGGCGGGGCACGAGGTGGCGTGGGACCAGTTCCAGCTGCCGGTCTTCGCAGCGCTTGCCGCGACGGATCCGGCCGGGCTGCCGCCGGTGCACGTGGCCGAAGACGCGGCGTCCGTCCGCGTAGCCGGTCCGGGTTTCGAGTTGGTGTTCGACCGGGTTGCCGGGACCATCGCATCATGGACCTATCAGGGGGTCGCGATGCTCCGGACGGGCCCCGTCCCCGATTTCTGGCGGGCGCCCACCGACAACGACTACGGCAACGGCATGCCGGTGCGCTGCGCGGCGTGGCGCGAGGCGGGCGCCCAGCGGACCGTGGAGTCGGTCACCGTCCGGCGAAAGGCCGGCGCGGCGGTGATCGAAGCGGCGGTGAAGCTCCCCGCCGGCGACGCGCGGTGCGTCACCCGCTACACGATCCACGGCAGCGCCGACATGGTGGTGGAACATCGCTTCAGCCCCGGCGCGGCGGCGCTTCCCGAGCTGCCGCGCCTCGGGTTGCAGCTCACTCTTCCCGAGGGCTTCGACCGCATCGCCTGGTACGGCCGTGGGCCCCACGAGAACTACTGGGATCGCCGCGAAGGCGCCGCGGTGGGCGTCTGGCGGGGCACGGTGGCGGAGCAGTTTCACCCGTACCTGCGTCCGCAAGAAAACGGCAACAAGACGGATGTCCGGTGGATGGCGGTGATGCGGGAATCGGGCGTGGGCCTGTTGGCGGTGGGCATGCCGCTGCTGTCTGCTTCCGCGTCGCACCACGACATCGGCGACTTCGAGCACGCGCCCGAGAAGGACCAGCGCCACCCCACCGACATCGTCCGCCGACCCTGGACGGTGTTGAACCTGGACCTGGGGCAGACGGGCGTGGGCGGGGACAATTCATGGGGCGCCCGCCCGCACCCGGAGTACACTCTGGCACCACAGGAGTACACGTACCGCTTCCGCCTTCGCCCCTTCGTCGCCGCCGACGGCCCGCCGGAGGCGCTGAGCAAGGCGGGGTTCTGACGGTGAACGGTGAACGGTGAACAGTGAACGGTGAACAGTGAACAGTAAATAGTGAGGAGACAGGCGTGAGGAGTTAGGAGACGAAAGCTCCGTCGCGCTCGTAATCGTAATCGTGCTCGTAATCGTGATCGTAATCGAGGCTCGAGGCTAGAGACTCGAGGCTCGTTCCCGTAATGCGGACAACGGGTCTCGATGTTCGGGGCTCGGACCTCGCTCCTGACGATCAACGATCAACCATCAACCATCCACTGACTCGAACTGCGGATCCGGGTTCCGGGACCTAGGTTCTGGGTCCTAGATTGTGGATCCCAGTTCCCGGCATCCAGGTCCTGTTCCTCCTGTTCACCCATTCACCGATTCACCGTTCCCCTGCCTCTGGCACGATCCATCGGTTGGCAACGTGGAGGTACCGCGAGCGGCAGCGAGCGTCGCGAAAGCCACTTCGCCACGCCTTGCCCCAGGCGCCCAACCACTCTGTCTGTGCCGCTTGAATGCCCGTCCGGGATCAAAGGGCCAACCATCACCGCGGGTTCAGCAACAGCACACCAGGTCGCGTGACACGCGCTACCGCCACCGTGATGGAATGGTCTCGCGGCATCGGGACATCGTGGCGGCTGGCCGCTGGCGCCGCTCGCTGCCGCTCGCGGTACCTCCCGCCTGCCGGCTGCTTGATCCTACGCATGACTTCAGCTAAAAAAACCTGCCAAAACTTGGCAGAAAAACGGGAGTAACTGAGTAATCGTCATCGTGATCGATACTCGGGACACGTTCCCGGTCCCGCTCGCGCGGCGGGATCCTGACATGGCCCGCGCGATGGTGCGGTGGTTCGACACCGCTTAGGATAGCACGCAGTGCTCTGGAGTGCGGCGGCACGACGCCGCTTTGGACTCCGGATCGGTTTGCCGATTTGCGACGGCTGCAATAGACAAATACGCTGCGCGTCGTTCCAAAGCGCAGTCGAGCCTGCGCACTCCAACCAAAGCGAGCGCGCTATCCAGAGCGCTCCGCGCGCGGACCCGAGCGGCGTCATGCCGCCGCACGCCGGACCGTCGTGTTGTTGAACGATGAATCGGGGCGATTCAGAGGGCCGCACTAATCCATTTGGGATTTGGAATCCGGAACCGAGCACCCGAACCGAGGCCCCGGGTCCGATGTCCGAAGTCCGATGATCTTAACGAGCCTCGAACACGATTACGATGACGATTACGAGCACGAACATTCGGGACGGGAACGAGCCTCTAGCCCCGAGCCTCTAGCCTCGAGCCCCGAATCAGAAAACCAGCTTGAAGAACTTTGCCGTCATGTAGAGGCCGAAGCCGAGGAAGGCCCAGCCGCAGAAGCCCCGCACCCGCGCTCCGATGTCGCCCAGATGATGCCGGTTGAGCTGCACGAACTTGCCGATGGTCCACAGCCACAGGAAAGTGCCCGCCTGGCTGCCGATGAGAAACGCCAGGTTGTTTCCCATGTGCAGGTAGAGCACGCCCACCGAGTAGTACAGCTCGGTCACCGCGATCATGACCACGATGTAGAACGGATTGGAGAGCGCCAGCAGCAGCCCCGTGATGAAGTGGCCCTGGTGGGCGTGATCCGGATGATCCCGCGGATCGGGGGGCAGACCGGTGGCGGCCGGCAGCGGGCACTTCCTCAACCAGATGTAATAGACGCCGAGCCCGATGAGAAACAGTCCGCCGAAGGCGCTGAAGACGATCTTGACCAGCTCCAGCAGCTCGGTGGAGAGCTGGTAGATGATGGCCACGAGGCAGTAGAACGAGTCGCCGGTCACCGCCCCGGCGGCCAGCCGGAAGGCGGCCCGACGCTGCCCCTTCATGCTTTTTTCGAATACAGCGAAATTGATGGGCCCCGGCGGAATGGCTAGCAGGCAGCCGGTCAGAACACCCGCTAGCAGGCTGATCAGCATCACCGGACCTCGCCCCGGCGCTCGACACGGTGAGGGAAGCAGCCATCAGTTGGTCGCAGCCGTTTGGATGTGTGCGTCTGGCGCATCCGTTTGTCCCGGTCCGGGGCGGCCGCGGTCCGCGCGGGGCGGCGGCTCATTCCTCGGGTGCGAAATAGCCCTGCCGGTATTGGAGCTTGAGCCCCTTGCGGAGGCAGGTCACCTTGATGTCGCGGTACGTGCCGTCGCGGTTCTGGTTCTTCGGCTCGTACGCGATGTTGTACTGGTGGTTGATGTCCTCCATGATGGCGTCGAACGTCTTCTTCAGCGACTCGAACGACGCCTTGGGGGAAAAGAACAGGCCGCCCGTCTCCTTGCAGAAACGCTCCAGGGCGCGGAAGTCGGCGCCGTAATTCATGGAGCGGACGCCCAGGCCGTAGATCAGGACATCATTCTTCTGGGCCACTTTGATGGCCTCGTCCATGCTGGTTTTGGAAGCGGTGTCCTCGCCGTCCGATAAAATGACGATGATCTTGCGCCCGGCCTCGCTCTTGAGCTTCTCCTCGCTGGCCAGGTACACCGCGTCATAGAGGGACGTGTTGCCGCCGGGCCGGAGTCGACTCAGCGACTTCTGCATCCGGTCGATGTCGTCGGTGAAATCCTGCACCAGGATCACGTCGGAGTGGAACTCCATCACCGTGACCATGTCCTTGCCGGGGCGGACGATGTGCTTGCAGAAAGCAGAGGCGGTGGCCACCTCGTGGGGAAGCTTGTCGGCCACCGAGCCGCTCGTATCGATGAGCAGCGCGATGGTCAGGGGCAGGTCACGGGACTGGCTCAGATTGTTGAAGTACTTGATCTCCTGGCGGGCGCCGTTCTCATAGATGGCGAAGTCGTCGCGGGTCAGGTCCCGGACGTAGTTCTTGCCCGAGGCGGCGGTGACGAACAGGTTGACCACGAACACACGCGAGCGGATCACCGGGCCGCTGGTCATGTCCTGCGCCGGCGCGGGTGGCGCCGCCGCGGCGACGGCCAGCAGCGCGGCCAACACGATCGGGAGCAAGGCGGGCTGGTACGTTGGTTTGTTCATGTTCCTTTCCTGCGGGATCTCCGCGGATCATTATAGAGCCGGCGGGACGGACGGACAACGCCAAATGTGTCAGCCGCGCCAGCGGCTCTGATGGAATAGAGATGGATTGCGGCAAAAGGTTTCGGGAACGCGCCAGGTGGAGTCAGGCGCCTTCGACGATGGCTTTGATCCGCTGGTAATCCGCCTCGGTGTCGACGCCGAGGGCGGTGTCGCGCACCTCGACCACGCGGATGGCATAGCCGTGCTCGAGGGCGCGGAGCTGCTCCAGTTTTTCCATCCGCTCTAGGCTGGAGGCGGGCAGATTGACGAAAATCTTCAGAAACTCGGTCTGGTAAGCGTAGAGGCCGATGTGCCGGTAGAAATTCTTCAGCAGCAGCGGGTGGGTGTCGATGTGCTCCCGGTAGCGGGCGTACTCGAGGCCGGGCTCACGGATGAAGGGGATGGGCAGACGGGAGAAGTAGATGGCGTCGCCGGCGGCGTTGAGGATCACCTTGACGCAGTTGGGATCGAACAGCTCGTCGGTGCTGCGGATCGCCGTGCAGGCGGTGGCCATGCACACGCCCCGGTCCTCCAGCAGCGGCGCCACCGCGGCGGCGATGGTGGCAGGGTCGATGAGGGGCTCGTCGCCCTGGACGTTGACGGCGATGCGGGTGTCGATGCCGGCCAGCGCCTCGGCGATGCGGTCGGTGCCCGATGTGTGGTTCGTCGAAGTCATCACCGCCCGGCCGCCGAATGCGGTCACCGCGTCGACGATGCGCTCGTCGTCGGTGGCCACGATCACCTCGTCCACCACAGCGCAGCGGCGGGCACGCTCCCAAACATGCTGGATGATGGGCTTGCCACCCAGCGGGAGCAGCAACTTGCCGGGGAGGCGCTGCGAGGCGTAACGGGCGGGGATGACGGCGGTGCAGTTCATGATGATTTCAGCCTGAAAGAATGCTTTGGCAATGATCCCCGATAAATTGCAGCATTTCCGATGCAGTGTCAACAGGAAACGGTGAATGGGTGATTCGGTGAATCGGGAGATTGCCTGGGGTGGCGAATTATGGACAAAAACAAATGTGATAAAATCATCACAACGATTCACCGCGCCGACGGCACCGTTTCATCCGAATACGCGAGCCTGTTCTTCCATACACATTCCGTCGGGCCGGCGAAGGAGGGAACCATGAATCACGACCTTATTCGCACGGTGACATGGTGCGGGAGAGCGCGGCTCCGACTGCTGCTGTGGGCGGCCGTCCTGATGGCGATTGCGGGAGCGGTGGCGGCCGAGTCCATCGACGGGGTGTACACCCTCATCGGTGACACGGGCGGGCGCTCGGTCAAGGCCGGAGCGGTCATCACCCTGACCGTGTCCGGATCGCCGTCGGGCACCATGGCGGTGGTGGCCGTTCAGCCGGGCCAGACGGTCACCGACACAGGCACCTTCACCCTGAGCGGCGGTCGGATCACCCTGTCGTTCCAGGAGCTGGGCTGGGCCGCCGCCAACGCGGCCTACAGCCTGAGCGGCGGCGTCCTGGTGCTGCCGTTCAAAGCGCTGGATGACGGTCCCGGCTCCTCCCGCTGGAAGTTGCTGAACGGCGGCTCCGGCGGCGGTGGCGGCGATGCGGCCGGCGGATCCGGGGATACGGGCGGTGGCTCCGGCGGTTCCAGCGGCGCGGGCGGCTCCGGCGGCAAGGGCGGCTCGAGTGGCACGGGCGGCAGCGGCGGCTCCGGTGCGAGCGGGGGCCAGGGAGGCTCGGGTGGGAGTGGCGGCAAAGGCGGCGGCGGCAGCTCCGGCGGATCGGGCGGCTCCGGCGGGGGGAAGGGCGGCGGCAAGGGTGGCGCGGAGAAACCGCCCACCCTCAAGGATCTGGTGGGCAACTGGACGGGCCGGGCCGCCGGCGAGGAAGTCCGTTTTCGGGATCCCAACTCGCTGCTGATCCTCACCGTGAAGCACAATGCCGAGTTCTTCTTCCACGTGGATGAGACCGGGCGGGTCACCGGCGAGGGGACCATCGAATACGACCTGGAGCGCAACACCGAGGGACTCGACGCCCTGGCGGCGGGGGTCAAGGGGTTGATGGGGCTGATGCCGGGGGCGCCGGGCCTGCCCGGGCAGGGCGCCGCCGCGGGTGTCGCGGGCCGGATGGGCGACGCCACCCGTGACGTGCCGGGTGTGACCTCGTTGCAGTACGATGCCCCTCACCTCAAGCACGGCAAGGAGCTCCGCCACTTCACCTTCACCGGTCAGGCGGAGATGAGCAGCGGCTGGAACTCGGGACAGCGGGTGGACAACTGGAAGCTGACCCTGGTCCAGCAAGGCCCGTTCACCCTGCCCGACGGATCCACCGACAACCAGCTCATCGCCGCCTACGAGGTGAACAAGGTAAAGGAGGAGAAGCCGTTTCCCTGCTGGTCACCCTTCATGAAGGAACCGGCGACGCTGCGGCGCGGTCCCGGCGGGGCGTGGGTTGCGGAGTTCCAGCAGAAGGGGACCCACCGCGAGGGGAAGAAGGTCTGGCAGGAATACGGCTACGTCTGGATGGCCCGACAGATTCGGTGAGCCGGATTCAGGCGGGCCATCTCAGCGTCCGGCCGCGGGCGTGGTCCCGCAGGCCGGCGACCATCACCGCCAGCGCCGGCACGTGGGCCAGGAGCGCATACAGCGCCTCCATCACCGGATCGTGGCGGAACCGGATCTGCCCAACGATGAACAGCAGGGGGTAGTAAAGGAAGGCTGTGGCGGCGAACACGCCGGCCACGCGTTCGAGCCACGCCCAGCGGGTGTCCGTCAACAGCAGGCTGATCACGAGCGGCCAGATGGCATACCAGGGCCAGAACACGGGGCTGACTAGGAGCAGGTAGGCCAGCAGGGCCAGCACGACCCAGGCGGCGGCGCCGTCGTGGGTGCGGGGATCGGGCTTCGGGCGGACGGCCAGCAGCAGGGCCAGGGCGGCCAGGCCCAACGCCGCCCGAATCCAGCCGGTGTGGTTCGCGGTGCCCGGCAGGATGTTCCGGGTGGCGAGTAAAATCGAATTGGCTGTCCAGCCGGCCTGGTGGATCACGCCGACGAGCAGCTCCGGCAGACGGCCGAACGGCTGGCTGGCGGCGATGCCCGCCGCCAGGACGATGGCGGCGCCGCCCGCCATTCGGGCGAGGCGGCGCGGCAGCGGCTGAACGGCGTCGCAGAGCGCCGGCAGGAACAGCGGCAGGGCAAAGACGGCGCTGTACTTGATCCAGAACGCCGCGGTCCACGCCAGCACCGCCGGCCACCAGCGGCCCTGCCGGAGCTGCCAGGCGGCGGCCAGGCAGCCCAGCAGCCAGAACAAGTCAAAGTGCATCATGGACAGACCCTCGAGCAGGAGCAACGGGTGCGCCAGATAGGCCCAGGCCGCCGCGTCGCCGGCGGGCTGGCCGGCCAGCAGGCGGCGGAGGATGAAAAAATTACCGGCGTGACAGGCGCCCATGAGCAGCTTCAGCAGCAGGAAGAAGCCGAGCAGATGTCCGCCGGCGAGGCGGTGAAGCGTGCCGCAGACGATGACCCAGAGCGGCGGGTAGGGCAGATAATCCACCGTCGCCGCCAGCCCGCCGCCGAGGAACGGATTGAACACCGAGAAGGGCACGGCGTAGGGATTGACGCCGCCGGCCCAGCGCTCGGCCATGCGGAAATAGAACACCGCGTCGTAGCTGCCGAACGGAGGCACGAGGGCGAATGCCACGGCCGCCACGGCGACGGTCCACGCGGGCCAGGCGGCGCCGACGCGGCGATGGACCGCCAGCAGGCCGGCCAGGCCGAGACCCACCCACAGGAAATCGGCGAGCCGAAGCCAGGCGGGCGGGTCCGGGGCGCCGCCGAGGTACGAGTCTTGAAACGAGTAGGTCAGACGGAACAGGTCGTCCAGGTGCGGCAGCACGGGCAGCGCCAGGAGCGCGACGCCGGCGAGATACATGGTGCGGATGGGGGACAAGCGCGCCATGGCTGCTATCTTAGGGCTTGTCCGGAGCGTTTGCAACCGAGGCCAGCCGTTCGAGTAGAGCAGAAAATAGTAAAGAGACAGGCGATAGGAGTTTAGAGCTCCTCGTGCTCGTAATTCGTAATCGTAATCGTTATCGTAATCGAGGCTCGTTTTCCGATTGCCAGAGTGGCCGGATACTGAGCGGTGGTATGGATGTACCCGCACCCAGGGCGCGTGTGCGACGGCAGCACGTGGCGGAACTACTCGGCGCTGCCGTAGCGGCCTTCCACCCGAAGCGTCGCCAGACCGAAGGCGGGAAGGGGTACCGGGCCGTCCACGGGGCGCAGACGCGTGCCGGACGGGTTGCTGAGCCAGACCGCCGCAGGTTGGAACCGGTTCCATTGCAACGACACGGTTTCAGGGCGGCCGGCGGCGTTGTACAGGCGGACGAGGAAGCCGTTCCGCTCCGGCAGTGGAATCAGACTCGTCACCACCACGGCGGGGGAGCCCACGGTGAACAGGGAGCGCGGCGCCGCGACGTCCCGCGCGGGGCACACCAGCAGCGGCTGGCTCCGCTCCACGCCGAAGCGGTAGGCGGCCAAGGCATCGAACAGCCCGTGGGGGTGCACGGCGTAGCTGAAAGAGGCAGGCCCCGCCTGGTCTGCCTTGTAATTGGTGTGCCAGTAATTGTTCATGGCGTAGGAGAACACGGTGTTGGACGACGCCACGTGCGCCTTCCATCCGGTGGGGCCGTCGTTGTGAGCGGTCTCGTCCACCATGTCGCCGACGGTGACCAGCGGTGCTTCCACCGTGGCCCAGGTGACGCCGAACCGCTGGTTGGACACGTCCGCCCAGCGCTGGACGGTGAAGAAGTCGCGGCAGGCGCCGGGGAGCTGGTCCGCCTCGGGCCGGATGAATCCCCAGCCGAGGTCCAGGCGCGTCACGTCGTCAGGCACGGCGAACGGGAAGGCGAAATAGATCGCCTCCTTCTCGCGCACCGCGGCCTTGTCCAACTCGTTGCGGATCGCCAGCCAGTCCAGACCGTCCACGAGGCGGTATTCGCGGACCAGCGCGCGGACGCCCGGAGCCGCGTCGCACTCCACCCGCAGCGTGGCCACCAGCGGGCCGGCGTCGGGTGCGGTGATGCGGACCGGACCGGTGCGCCGGGCGTCGGCGGGCGACTTGCCCGCGACGTAGAGAAACTCGTTCAATCCGTGCGCGCTTGCGTCCACGAGTTCCCGGCCGCCGGCGGCGAGGCTGGCCACGGCGCCCGTGGCCGGATCCAGCCTCAGCGCCAGACCCGAGGCGGCGGCGCGGCTGTCTTCCGCCCCGGCCGTCCCGCCGGCAGGCGCGGCACCGGCCGTCACCCGGAACCGCCGGCCGCCGAGCGGCGGCACGTCGACGGCGAGGAAGGCAAGTTCCCCACCGGCAAGGCGCTGGGACGGCACGGGACGCCCGGCGTCGTCCACGACGCGGTCTCCGGCGCGGAATTGCACCGCCGGCAGCACCACGAGGTCGGTGCGGGGCCATGAGCAGGTGTTGAGCACGTCGACGGCGCTCCTCGCATCGGGACAACCTTCGAGGGCGTTGACCGTCTCGAGGAGTTCGGTGGAACGGCGATCGGCGGTTTCGGCGAATGCCTGCTTCAGCCGCCACTGGCCCACGGCGTTGGGGTGGTCGGGATCGGAGACGCTGTTCCAGGCGCCCCAGGTGTGCTCGTCGGCCAGGTGGACCTCCCGCCAGGCGATGTCGAACTCCTCCGGGTGGTAGCGACCGTCCACGGCAGCGGCCAGGGCCTCCGCCTGCACCAGGCGTTCAGCCGCCCTCCGGGCCAGCCCCAGCTCCCGCGCCGTGGAGGCGGCGCCATCCTCCCAGTAGGGAGTGAGGTCGCCGGCGAACGCCGGCAGCACCGCGCCGTAGCGCCGCTCAAACTCGGCGAAAAGGCGGTCGGCCGTGTTAATGACGAGACGAGGCGACGCGTACCGTTCGTTCCACGCCCGCACGAAGTCGGGCAGGGTGGGGTCCACGGGGCCGTTGTCGGAGTAGATGGTGTAGCGGAGCTGGATTAGCTCGTACGGGTAGCCGGCCGCGTCCAGCTCGTCGAGGTAGCCGAAAAGCTTCGGCCGCGCGTCGGCGCTCTGGATGCCGTTGGTCTGGTGGAATAGCGAGTAGCCCTTGCCCGCCACCCAGTAAAGGAGTTTATCCTGCCCCGACGGCCCCACCCACCAGCAGGGGCGGTCGCCCCACGCCGCGGTGGAGCGGCCGATCCGGTCGGAGGCGTTGGGCCCGCTGGATAAATACCGGATGCCTGCGTGCGCCAGCGCCGGCACCGCGCCCCAACTCACCCCGGGGATGTCGGTGATCATGGCGGTGTCGATCTTCAGGCCGTGGCGGGCCTCGAGGCGGCGGGCGCAATCGGTGAGCCGGAACATCTCCTCAGGGCGCAGCAGGCCGGTGAGCGGATTCGTGTAGAGCGCCTGCAGCCCCATGTGTCCGCTCCGGACCGTGTCGAGAAATGCGTCGCGTTCCGGGATGCCGGCACGAGTCAGGTACTCGTCGACCGCCCAGAGGATTTCGGCGTTCCAACGAAACTGCGCCTCGGGCGGGTAGTCGGCGGTGCTCCGGATGAGACGGACGGCATCGGCGAGGTTCTGGAGCTGCATCGCCAGGACGTCGCTCTGCAGGTGGGTGTAGCCGATGTCGTTGTGGGAGTGGGGCAGGAAATGCACCTCGCGCCGGCTTACGGGCCGGAGCGCCGCCTCGAGGCGGACCTCCGCGCGGCCATCCACCCGGACGACCACCGGATAAGGCGTCGGAGCGGACGCCGGAGGCGCCAGCAGATCCAGCACGTTCAGGCCCAGGCGCAGGGGGTGCGTCGCCGGCGCCCCACCGCCCGCCTGAACAACGGCCGCGCCCGAGTCGGCGGTGTGATCGATCCGGAGCTCCACGAGCTGCCGCTCGCCGTCCGGGGTCCGCACCAGGGCCGGCTGCGGCCGCACGTCCACCGAGGGACGGAACGCGTACATGAAGGTCATGTACCAGTCGCGCGAGCCCGCCGCCTCGCCTGTCACCCGAACCGCCACCGGACGGCCGGGCGAAAGGAGCGTTGCCGGCACATCCAGGAGCATGTAGCCGAAGGCGTCACCCACGTGGTCCGTCCAGACGTGGCGGAACGACAGCGCCACGCCGCCGGCGCCGCGCACGGTCCAGTTCTCGGCCACGCCGCCGGCGCGGGTGACGAAGCGGAGCGTCGGCCGCCCGTCCAGTGACAGGTCGAAGGCGCGGTCGCCCCCCGAGGTGCCGGTGGAGTGGGCGCCGATCCAGACGAAGGTGCACGGTGCGGCGGGGAGCGGGTCGGGCGCCGGGGCGGTGATCCACTCGATGGCCATGCGGCCGTCGGTGACGCAGGTCAGCAGCGACTCGCGGGCGTACGGGTGAAACGAGTGGTAGCGGAGACGTTCGCCCGCCACCGCGGCATCATAGCCCGCCAGACCGCCGTGGCCGGGCGACAGGAGCCCGGGGACAGCGGCGGCCGCGGCGGCTGGAATCAGCGTCAGCAGGGCTGCGATCAGGGTGGCGCGGATCCGGCTCATGGGCGGTCTCCTTCGGGAGCGGGCGGCCGGCGGCCACCCAGGTGAACGTATGAAAAGCACTCGGGGATGTGGGAGTCGTAGACGCCGTGGGGATTCAGTGCCCAGCCGAGGCTCGGCGAGAGCCGGCGCCCCCCGGCATCCACGTGCTCGAATCGGGAGAAGTCGAGCCGCAGGACGTCCCCCTCGCAGGGCGGCCACGCGCGCCCCGCGAAGAGCGCCGCCATGCCCGCCCAGGGGAAGGCGATCTCGGCCGTCCAGCCGCGGTCGATGTCGGAGTCGTCGTTGAGGGTGCCGTCCACCCGCACCGCGGCGCTGAGGCCGGAGAGGTCCCAGTCCATGAAGGCCCACCGGCGGCCGCGCGGGTGGCGGCCGCAGCGGCTGGCGTCCTGGAAGCCGCCCAACACGTCCACGGAGCGGACGGCCAGGTCGAACTCGGGGCGCCGCCGGAATCGCTCGCCGTGGCGGTACGCCTCCTGCCAGATGTAGAAGACCTCGTAAACGGTCCCGAGCGCGTTGATCTGGAACTCGTAGTAGCAGTCGTCGCCGCCGATGAACACCTCGACGTCGTTCTCGGTCCAGACGAAGGCGTCACGCTCGGCAAGACGCGCCTGGACGCGGGGCTCCTCGATCCAGAAGCCCACGTAAAGGGCGGCGTCGTCCCAGAGCGCGGCCATCCGCGTGTCCAACAGCGCCGGGGCGCCGGTGACCAGGTCCACGAAGCGGGAGGATCGCGCCGCGCTCCGCCACGGTTCCTTGTCCAGGTCGCCGTCGATGCGGATGGGTCCATCGATGCGATGGGCCGTGTAATGGACCAGTTGTTCCTCGCCGCAGCCGTATCCATGGATCATTTCATTACCTCAGTTCAAACTTCGGACATCGGATTTGGAGCACCCGGAACCTGGGTCTTAAGATTTGGGATCCGGGACCTGGATCCTGAGTTCCGGGGCCTTGGACATGGGAAACAGGGTGTTGTTCCGGCACACTCCGAATCGATTCCAAATTACCAACAGCATATAAGCAATCAGCAACAACCAATAAACACAATCACCTATTCGCCTCCCGCTCGGTTCCCCGCATTCATGTTCTCCAAAATCCGATCGGCGGTTCCGATGGCGTACCCTTCGGCGGCGTGGACGATGTCTCCCGCCGCCGTGACCACCAGCACCACCGGCCGAAGCGGGAGCGCGGCGCCCAGGGCCGTTCGCACCGCCGCCAGCAGCGCCTCACCCGGATCGCGAGCCCAGACCACGTTGGCGGGCAACTCGTCACCCGGCGGGGCCGCCTGGTCCGCCGGAAGGCAGAGCAGAATCCGGCCGCCCCATGCCTCCAGCGCCGCGCGCCGCGCCGCCAGTTCCGCCAGCACGTTGCGGGTGGGCTCCGTTCCCGGGGCCAGCCACGCCATGACGAATCCGCGATCGCCCGGTGTGGGCGCCAGCGGCAGCGGGCTTCCGTCAAGACTGGACAGTGCGGCCTCCCTGGGCAGCCGCCCCAGCACGCGGGGCGGCCCGGCGAGCTGCCGGAGCACCAGCGGCACCTCCGCGGCGCCGCCGGCGGGGAGGGAGAAGAAGGCCAGCCGGGCCAGCACCGAACCGTCGTGTCGTCGGTTGCCCGTCACCAACAAATAGCCGCCGCCGGGCAGCTCGGCGGTGCCGAACTCGGCTGCGGGCTGGCCCTCGGGGTATTCGAGGGTTTCCGGCGACCCTCCGCGCAGGCGCGCCAGGGTGAAGTGGGTGAAGTAGCGCGCCTGGCCTGCGGCCCCGGCCGGCTGCAGGGACAGACGGCCCATGGCCGGAGCGGGTTCGGCGGGAGGCGGCGGCACGGCCGGCTGCCATCGCCCGTTGAGATGCAGCTCGGGTGCGCGAAGCGCCGGGTGCAGCCGGGCGGGGATGCCGAGGCTGCGCGCCAGCGCCACCAGACAGATGTCACAGGACCACCGGTCGGCCGCGCGCAGTTCCAGGACACCCCGCGGCGTGACGGGGAGGCGGTAGGGGCTCCGGTCCTCGCGATGGGCGACGCGCCGCCGCAGCCATTGCCAGAGCGCCAGGGGATCCTGCCGGGCCTTTCGGGCGACGGCGGCGGGGACCGCCCGCCGCAGCGGCTCGCGCCAGGCCACCAGCGTCTCGGTGTCGATCCGGGGTGCCAGCACGGCGTTCACGAACAGCTCCCGGTCGGTCGTCATGAGGGGATGGGGCCGGGCGAGGGCGCCGGCCAGGTGCGCCAGCAGCACGTCCGCCGGCGCGTCCCGGAGGTCCTTGTCGGACAGGGTGCCCAGCAGCGGCAGCGCCCACACGCGCTGCTCCGCCGGGCAACGGCGCAGGAACGCCTCGATGGCGCGCCAGTTGCCCCGGCTGGCCGCGATGATCCGCCACAGGGCGTCCGGTTCCAGGCCGGTGGCGGCGGCGAGCGCGCGGGCGGCCGGTTCGGTCATGAAGGTCGCGATGTAGCTGGCCCGGCGGGCGTCGTTTTCTTTCAGCCGCCGGGCGTTTTCCGCCTGACCCGCGGTGGGGACGGGCTGGGGCGGCGGGGCGGGCGGCGCCTGCACGTCGAGGTCCGCGACGAGCGCCGCGAGCGGGTCCGCGAGCGACACCGTGAGCTCGCCATCGAGATCGGGCGGAGCCGCTGTCCAGCCGCAACGGCCGTTCTTCCGGGCCCAAACCAGCACGGTTCCCCGGCCGCATGCCAGGGCGGCCCGGCCGTCGGACCCGGTGGTGAAGGTCGCCAGGGGGTAGAACTCCGCATAGTTGTAGAGCCGGAAGGACACCTCCGCCCCGGCCACCGGCCGGCCGGCGGCGTCCACCACCTGCACCCGCGCCTCGCGCAGCGGGGCGTAGCCGGCGGTGAGGTTCAGCACGGGGCCCAGCGGCGGATGCTCCAGCACCGGCTCCGGGCCGGCGTAGGCGCCGTACACGCGGGTGTGGACCAGCATCGCCCGGCGCACCGGCTCGCGGAACCACGCCAAGTCCAGTTCCGGTTCCGGCTCGCAGGCGCCCAAGAAGTGCCAGGCGCCGTCCACCCACGCCTCCACCCAGGCGTGGTTGTCGTCTGTATGGGCCCAGCGCGGCGTGTAGCACTGGCGGGCAGGGATCCCGACGGCCCGGAGCGCCGCGACCGCCAGCACCGACTCCTCGCCGCAACGCCCGTAGGCGGTGCGGATGGTCGCGAGCGGCGCGCTGGTGCGTGCGTCGGTGCCCTGATAGACCACCCGCTCGTGGCACCAGTGGTTGATCTCGAGCACCGCCTGCCGCAGGGTGAGCCCGGCGACGCGGTCCCGCAGCTCGGGGTACATGTCCTGGCGGAAGGTGTCGAGGGTCTCGTTATTCACGCGCAGCGGCAGGACGAAGTGGCGGAACAGTGCGTCGGGGATCTGCGGCCCCCAAGGCAGCTCGCGGCGGGCCCGCAGGCTGGCGCGGACGGCGGCCAGATAGAAGTCGCCGTCATGGTCGGCCAGATCGGCCAGGGGCATGTAGGCGTACAGGAATTCCATGGCCTGCCGCTCGTCGGCCGTGAGCAGGCCGCGGAAGACGTCGAACAGGGCGTCGGCGCGGTGCCGCGCCAGCTTCCGGGTTTCTTGAAATCGCCGCTGGACGTCGGACCGGCTGTCCGGGGCGGGGCCGGCGGCGGCCGCGAGTCCCGCGGTTGCGAGCAGCGCGAGCCAGCCGGCAAGGAGTCCGCGGCGGCGCGGATGCGGCCGGCTCCAGGCGCCACCGGTGGTCCGATCGAGTGCCGCACCAGATGACGCCAACACAGGATGGTTCATGCCTGCGTCCTTACCGTTGGATTGGCACGTATTGTATGCGGAGGACCGCTGACGCCCCAAGAGGATTTTTCGCGCCACGCCCGGTCAGCGGGTTTCGTAACACTCGAAGGCGTCGATCAGGTCCAGGTAGACGCCGTCGAACCCCGCATCCAGGATTCGCTGCAGGTACGAGCCGGCGCCGCCGCGGATGATCGCCTGCCAGCCGGGGTGCCAGTAGTCCACCTTGTAGTTGCCAGGCCAGTCGGGATTTTCCTCGCCGAGCCATGCGGGCGGCGAAACGGCCCACTCGGGTCGCCAGTAGTACCGGTAGTCCTCGGCCTCGCCGATGCTCAGGTACGCCACCACCAGGCGCCGCCCGCCGCGGGCCTTGGTCTTCAGCGCTGACACTTCCGCCGGGGTGAGCGCCGCGCCGTCGTTGAAGAACAGGTCCACGAGCACGAGGTCGAAGTCGGTGGCCGCCAGCGTGGCCAGGAAGCCGGCCCGATCGTCGCCGAACGCGCCGGGATTGATCAGGTACAGGAAGTTGCGCGCATCGGCCAGCGACGCGACGTCGCCGCCGTGCACCCGGAAGGGCGCCGGCGGGTAGGCGGGGATGTTGTCCAGGTCCCGGTGGTCCGCGGCGAACGAGATGTAACCGCGCGCCGCGGCGGTGGCATACGAGTCATCCATCTTGACCGGGTCGGAGCAGTAGTCAATGACCATCACCGTGCGGCCCGCTGCGGCGGCGCGGTCCATGAAGCCCTCGAAGTAGGCGGTCACGTCCGCCGGCGTCGCTGCGTTGTCCGCGTCGTAGCCGTAGTAGGCGTCCTCGCGGCCGATCCCGGTGATCGCGTCGAGGTACGCGGGGACGAAGGCGCCGGCAGCGGTCCCGTCGACGGTGAGGAGCTCCTGGCCGTTCTGGGGGATGACCGCGCAGCCGGGCCGGGCGGCGCGGCTGATCGCACCGACGAACCAGCGCATCTCCCGGCGGTAGTCGATCCCGCCGCCGGACTTGCGGGCGATGAGCGCGAGGTCGACGGCGCCGGCGGCCCCGGAGCCATCGAGGTCCGCCGTGGCGTCGCCCGCGGGCAGCGCCGCCGAGTATCCGGCGAGCACGCGGGCCAGGAGCCGCGTGTCGTCGGCGGTGACGGCGCCGTCGCCGTCCAGGTCGCCCATGGGCAGGACCGCGTCCGTGGCGGCCGACGATCCGGCCAGCAGCATCAGCATGCCGAGTATCATGAGCAAGCGATTCATGCCCCCTCCTCCCGGTGGGGTGCTGAAGGACACGGCGGCTTTCGGGAACCGGCCGCCGGCGGCGGGCCCGGGTCCAGACCCAGGCGGCGGAGCATCTCGCACATTCGCTCCCGGTGGGTGCCGGGCCAGTAGATCCTGTTGCACGACGGGCAGCGGCAGAACTCCCGGTGATGCGCCAGCACGTAGGGCGGCACCGATGGCGCGACTTCGGCGGCATCCACCGTCACCAGAGGCTCGTTGCAGCGCAGGCAGCGGGTGAGGGGGCGGATGGGGCCCAACTCCGGCCGGCCGGCCAGCAGCTCCGCCACCTGATCGGGCCAGCGTTCCGCGGCGATCAGGATGACTCGGTCGCGCACGGCCCGCCGCCCCGCCAGCCGCCGGTCGCGGGTCACCAGGATCCGGTCGGCGGCCACGGCGAGCTCGATGAGCTCGTCGTCGGGAAGGCCGGGCCGGAACTCGGCGTCCAGGCCCAGGAGGCGCATCCACCGCGCCAGCCGCCCCAGCATGCCGTCCACGAGAAAACTACGCACCGTCGCCTCCCGGAGAACTGCTGCATCCTTTGTACCACAGCCGCTGCCCGGGCGGCAGGGGTCTTTTGGCCGCCGCCGATGCGCGGCCGGCGGTCGTCGCAACGGACAATTATAAGTTGATGCCGGCGGAGGTCCTTTGTATGCTGTAGGCCCGACACCCCAAACCGGGCGAGATCGAGAGAGGAGGTGGCTATGGCCGAATATGAGACCATCCGGGTGGCGCGCGACGGCGCCGTCGCCACGGTGACGGTGGATCGGCCGACGGTGCTCAACGCGCTCAACCGCCGCGCCGTAGCCGAGCTGGACGCCGCCTTCGCCGCGCTTGGCGCGGACGAGACGGTGGCGGGCGTCATCCTCACCGGCGCCGGGGCCAAGGCATTCGTCGCCGGCGCCGACATCGGCGAGGTGCAGGTGCTGGACGCCGCGTCGGGCCGCGCGTTCGCGCAGGCCGGCCAGGCGGTGTTCAGCCGGATTGAGGGGCTGGGCAAGCCGGTGGTCGCCGCCATCAACGGCTTCGCCCTGGGCGGCGGCTGCGAGCTGGCGCTGGCGTGCACGCTGCGCGTCGCGGCCGAGACGGCGCGTCTCGGCCAGCCGGAGGTGAAGCTGGGGCTGATCCCCGGCTACGGCGGCACCCAGCGCCTGGCGCGGCTCGTGGGCCCGGGGCGGGCGCTGGATCTGCTGCTGACCGGCCGGATGGTGACCGCCGCCGAGGCGCTGGCGATGGGGCTGGTCCACCGCGTGGTGCCGGCCGACCAACTGCTGGCCGAGACCCGTCGGCTGCTCGACGAGGTGCTCCAGCAGTCGCCGCTGGCGGTCCGGCTCTGCATCGAGGCGGTGGCCCGCGGCACGGGCCTGACACTGGCCGACGGGCTGGCCTTGGAGGCGGACCTGTTCGCGTTCGCGTGCGGCTCCGAAGACAAGCGGGAAGGCACCGCCGCCTTCCTGGCCAAGCGCCTGCCCGTATTCACCGGGCGTTGACCCAGCGACATGGAGGCGGCATGATCCGGCATATCGTGATCTGGCGGTTCGAAGAGCGGGCGGACGGACGGGACAAGGCGGAGAATCTCCGCCTGGCCGGCGACCTGCTGCGGGGCATGGCGGGCAGGGTCGACGGGCTGCTGCATCTCGAAGTGGGCATCAACGGGTTGCCGTCGAGCGAGGCATCGGACCTGGCTCTGGTGGCTGAGTTTCGCGACTGGCCGGCCCTGCGGGCATACACGGACCATCCCGTCCACCAGGAGGTGGTGCGGTTCCTGCGGCGCGTCCGGACCGAGCGGCGGGTGGTGGATTACGAGATCTGAGCGCTGGCGAAAGAGACGGAGCACGGCAGCATGGCGGCATCCACGCAGACGGACCGACTGGAATTCCGGCGGCTGGCTCAACTGGGTCTGGCGGTGCGCCTCGTCAAGGACTGCGCCGCCGGCTGGACCCTCGCGGGCGCGGCGCTGGCGGTGCTGCAGGGCCTCCTGCCGCTGGCGGGGCTGTACCTGCTCAAGCTGCTGGTGGACACCCTGACCCGCGGCCTGGCCGGCGGCGACCGGACGGAGCTGTGGGAGCATGCCCTCACCCTCGTTGTGCTGGCGGCCGGCGTGGCGGCGCTGGGCGTGCTGCTGCGCAACCTGGCCGCCCTGGCCACCGAGGCCCAGGCGATGGCGGTGACGGACCACGTGGCGGACCAGATCCACCGTCAGTCGACCACCGTGGACTTGGCCTACTACGAGACCCCCGCCTACTACGACACCCTCCACCGGGCGCAGATCGAAGCGCCCTACCGGCCCCTGCGCATCGTCACCGGACTGACCCGGCTGGCCGAGAGCGGCATCCTCATGGTGGCCGTCGCCGGGCTGCTCATGACGTTCCACTGGGCGGTGCCGCTCGTGCTGCTGGCGGCGGCGGTGCCCGGACTGTTCGTGCGGATGCACTTCTCGCGCAAGTTCCACCGCTGGCAGCGGGAGCAGACCGAGGCGGAGCGGCGGTCCTGGTACTACCACGCCCTGCTGACGGCCGGCGACTACGCGAAGGAAATCCGGCTGTTCGGCATCGGCCCTCTCGTGGCCAGCTGGTACCGCGACGTCCGGACCCGGCTGCGGGGCGGGCGCTTCCGGCTGACGGCGGAGCGCTCCGCCGCCGACTGCTTGCTGCAGGGCGGATCGCTCGTGGTGGTCTATGCCGGCTATGCGCTGGCGGCGTACCATGTCCTCGCAGGGCGCATCAGCCTCGGCGACCTGGTGATGATCTACCAGGCGTTCCAGCGCGGGATGGCGGCCATTCAGGACGTGTCCGGCGCGCTGGCCGGGTTGTACGACGACAGCCTGTTCCTGTCGAATTACCACGAGTTTCTGGAGTTGCGGCCCCGGGTGACCGCGCCCGAGACGCCCGTGCCGGTGCCGCGGCCGTTCCGCGAGGCGCTGGCTCTGGACAACGTCAGCTTCGCCTACCCCGGCTCAGACCGGCGGGTGCTGGACGGCGTGTCGCTTGCGCTGCGGCCGGGCGAGGTGATCGCGCTGGTGGGCGAGAACGGGGCGGGAAAGACCACACTGGTCAAACTCGTCTGCCGGCTCTACGACCCGACGGCGGGTGCCGTCACGCTGGACGGCATTGACCTGCGGCGCTTCCGGCCGGAGGCGCTGCGTCGGGAGATCGGGGTCATCTTCCAGGATTTCGCCCGCTACGCCCTGACCGCCCGGGAGAACATCCGGTTGGGCGACCATGAGCTGGCGCCCGACGACCCGCGTCTGGCGGCGGCCGTCCGCCAGGCCGGCGCCGAGCCGGTGATCCGCCGACTGCCCGACGGTTTGGACACCCTGCTGAGCTGCCAGTTCGCCGGCGGCACGGAGCTCAGCGCGGGTCAGTGGCAGCGCATCGCTTTGGCCCGCGCGTTCCTGCGCGACTCGCGCATCGTGGTGCTGGACGAACCCACGAGCTCGCTGGACCCCGTCGCCGAGTACGAGCTGTTCGCCACGTTCCGCCGGCTGTTGGAAGGGCGGGCGGCCATCCTCATCAGCCACCGGTTCTCCACGGTGCGCATGGCGGACACCATCCACGTCCTGGCCGGCGGCCGGATCGTGGAAAGCGGCTCCCATGAATCCCTCATGGCCGCCGGCGGCCACTACGCCCGCATGTTCATGCTCCAATCCGCCAACTACCGCTAGAACGGATTTCACCACACCCGAAGGATATCAGTCATGTTGATCGTTGATCGTTTATGGTTGGTTTTATTCGTTCCAACGCTCGATCAACGGCAGACGCGTCTGGGATGCCACGCACCCCGCACCCCGAGTCCCGATCCCCGAGCCTCAAGCCTCGGACCTCGCGCCTCGCGCCTCGGGCCGCCGTTCCCATCCATATAAAAACATTGTCTTTTCGATTGAAATTCATATAATTGACCCGAATATCGACAAGGAGTGCCCTCACGTGCCGCACGTATTTGAAGGAAATCTCAATGCCAAAGGCCTGCGCTTCGCGCTGGTGGTGAGCCGGTACAACGACGTGATCTGCAACCGGCTGCTGGATGGCGCCCTCGACGGCCTCCGCCGCACCGGTGCCGAGGAAGGCAACCTGACCATCGTCCGCGTGCCGGGCTCGTTCGAACTGCCGCTCGTGGCCAAGCGCCTGGCCCAGAAGAAGCAGTATGACGCGGTGATCTGCCTGGGCGCTTTGATCCGCGGCGAGACGCCCCATTTCGACCTCATCAGCGCCGAGGTGACCAAGGGGATCGCCCAGGTGGCCCTGGACGCCGACTGCCCCATCACCTTCGGGGTGGTCACCGCCGACAACGTGGAGCAGGCGCTTAACCGGGCCGGTCTCAAGAGCGGCAACAAGGGCTTCGAAGCGGCGCTCGCGGCCGTCGAGCTGGCCAATCTGCTGAAGGGGATCTGATTGGATCCGATCGTTCTTTGGCTATCGCCGGGAGTGAACCGTGGGCACGCGTCGTAAGGGTCGTGAGTGCGCTCTGCAGCTCCTATACCAGGCGGACTTCTCGCCCATGGACGCCGCCGCGGCCAACGACCTTTACTGGCAGATTCACATCAAGGAAGAGACCGTCCGGACTTACGCCGAGTTCCTCTACTTCGGCACCCTTGAGCACAAGGCCGACATCGACACGATCATCCAGAAATTTTCGGAGCACTGGCGCCTCGAGCGGATGGCGGTGGTGGATCGCAACATCCTCCGGCTGGCCGTCTTCGAGTTTCTCCATGAGACCGAGACGCCGACGACGGTGGTGATCAACGAGGCGCTGGAAATCGCCCGCAAGTTCAGCACCGAGGAATCCACCCAGTTCATCAACGGCATCCTGGATGCCATCAACAAGAACTACCTGCCGACGGTCCAGTCATAGCCGTTTCGGCGGCCGGCCGGACCAAACCCAGATTAGGAGATTGTGACATGAGCAGTCCGGAAACCGTCCTGACCCAGCACCGCCAGAGGAAGCTCGATGAGATCCGGGCGATGGGCGTCGATCCTTATCCGCACAAGTTCGCCTTCGACGCCACGGTGAGCGAGACGGTGACCCGTTACGCGACCATGGATCACTCTCAGCTCGACGCGGAGAGCCACCGCGTCCGCACCTGCGGCCGGATCCTGGCCCTGCGCGGTTTTGGCAAGGCGGCGTTCTGCCATATCTCCGACGGCGTCCAGAAAATCCAGTTCTACATCAAGAACGACGTCTCCGATGCCGGCTCCGTCGCCCTGTTCAAGCAGCTGGACCTGGGGGACATCGTCGGCGTCGACGGCCGGCTGTTCCGGACGCGCACCGGCGAGCTCACCATTCTGGTGCAGCGGCTCACCCTCCTGGCCAAGTGCTACCTGCCGCTGCCGGAGAAGTGGCACGGCCTGACCGACGTAGAGATCCGCTATCGCCAGCGCTACCTCGATCTCATCGTCAATCCGGAAGCGCGGCGGATTTTTCAGCGGCGGTCCGCCATCGTCCAGCAGCTCCGCCGCTTTCTCGAAGCGCGCGGCTACCTCGAGGTGGAGACGCCCATGATGCACCCGCTCGTGGGCGGGGCCACCGCGCGGCCGTTCATCACCTACCACAACACGCTCGACATGAAGCTCTACCTGCGGATCGCCCCCGAGCTCTACCTCAAGCGCCTGGTGGTGGGGGGCATGGAGCGCGTGTACGAGATCAACCGGAACTTCCGCAACGAGGGAATCTCCACCCAGCACAATCCCGAGTTCACCATGCTGGAGTTCTATCAGGCCTACAGCGACTTCCGCGACCTGATGGCGCTGACCCGGGAGATGCTGACGGAGACTGTGGACGCCGTCTGCGGCACCCGCCTGGTGCCGTTCAAGGAACATGTCATCGATTTCGACGGCTGGCGGGAGTTCACGCTCCGCGATGCCATCCGTCATTTCTGGACGGCGCCAGGCCCTCGGCCGGAGCCGGAACAGCTCAACACCCGCGCGGGCGTCGTCGCCCTGCTGGAGCGGATCAGCATCGGCTATCCGCCCAAGGAGTCATACGGCAAGCTGCTGGGGCTGCTGTTCGAGGAAGTGGTGGAGCACCAGCTCGTCCAGCCCACCTTCATCTACGACTACCCCGTGGAGCTGTCCCCGCTGTCCAAGCGGAAGCCCGACGAACCGGGCTTCGTGGAGCGCTTTGAGCTGTACATCGCCGGCATGGAGATCGCCAACGCCTACTCCGAGCTCAACGATCCCATCGACCAGGGCGAGCGGTTCCGCGAGCAGGTGCGCCAGCGGGAGGGCGGCGATGAGGAGGCGCAGATGATGGACGAGGACTACATCCGTGCCCTGAGTTACGGCATGCCGCCGACGGCCGGCGAGGGGATCGGCATCGACCGCCTGGCCATGATCCTGACCAACTCGCCGTCGATCCGCGACGTGATCCTCTTTCCGCTCATGAAGCCGGAGGCGCCCGCCGCCGCGCCGGACGAAGCCGGCACCGAGGCCGCCCCCGGACCGGAGGCGGCCGGAAGCTGAGCGGCGCCCGGAGCCGCGCCGCACCCGGACGGGATGCGCCATGCGTTTTGAACTCTTCATCGCCCGTCGTTACCTCAAGGCCCGCCGGAAGCAGGTGGTGATCAGCTTCATCACCGTGATCTCGGTGCTGGGAGTCATGACCGGCGTGGCGGCCCTGATCATCATCCTGTCCATGTACGCCGGCATGAGCCTGGACCTTCAGGGGAAGATCCTGGGGGCCACGGCCCACATCACCGCGCTGCCGCGGGGCGCCGGCGGACTGGCCGGCTACACGGCCATGGCCGATGAGATCGCGCGGGTGCCCGGCGTGCGCGCCGTCCCGCCGGCGGTGTACGTCCAGGCGCTGGCCAGTTCGGGCACCTCGTCCACGGGGCTCATCCTCAAGGGAGTGGATCCGGCCGCCGAGGCGAAGCTGGCCGCCGGCCTGGGCGTGCTCCGGACCGGCCGCTTCGAGGACCTGAACGCGCGGCGCGCCGCCATATTGGGCAACCAGCTGGCCCGCCACCTCGGCGTGGAGGCCGGCATGCCCGTCACGCTGATCGTCCCGCGGGGGACGCTCACGCCCCTGGGCCTCATGCCGCGCATCCACCGCTACCGTGTGGTGGGAACGTTCGAGTCGGGCCTGTACGACCTGGACAACACCTGGGCCTTCATCTCGCTGGACGAGGCCCGCGCCCTGGCCGGACTCGCGTCGGACGCCGTGCAGGCGCTCGAGATCCGGGTCACAGATATCTATGCGGTGCCGGCGATCCAGGCGGAGATCGCCCGCCGCCTGGGCGATCGGGCGGGACTGACCAACTGGATTGAAACCAACCGGCCGCTGTTTGCCGCCCTGCAGCTCGAAAAATGGGGCATGTTCCTGGCCATCGGCCTCATCGTGCTGGTGGCGGCCCTCAACATCGTGACAACCCTCATCCTGATGGTCATGGAGAAGAGCCGCGACATCGCCATCCTGCGGGCCATGGGCGCCACCGAGCGGCAGATCATGCGCGTCTTCATCTGGCAGGGGATGATCATCGGCCTCATCGGCACCGCGCTCGGGAGCGCGCTCGGCGTGGGCCTGGCTTGGGCGGCCGACCGCTACAAGTGGATCCGGCTGGACGCGGCCGTTTACTCCATCCCGTACCTGCCGTTCCGCATCAGCGCGTGGGACGTTCTGTTCGTGGCGGCTGCGGCGCTGCTCATCAGCTTCCTCGCCACGCTGTACCCCTCCCGCCAGGCGGCCCGCCTCAACCCGGTGGAGGCGATCCGCTATGAGTGACTTCCTCACCGTCACCGGTCTGGACAAGGGATTTCCGTACGGCGGCGGCCGGCTGGAGGTGCTGTGCGGCGTGACGTTCAGCCTGCCGGCGGGAACGACGGCATCCATCATCGGCGATTCCGGCTCCGGCAAGAGCACGCTGCTGCACGTTGTGGGCGGCATGGAGCCGCCCGACGCCGGCCGGGTACTGGTCGGGGACACCGATCTCTACACGATCGCGGGCGACGCGCGGGCCCGTTTCCGGAACCGGCAGATTGGCTTCGTGTTCCAGTTTCACCACCTGCTGCCCGAGTTCTCCGCCCTGGAGAACCTGATGATGCCTTTGCTGGTTCGAGGCGTCGGCGCGGCCGAGGCGTCGGCCGCGGCGACCGCTCTCATCGCCGAGCTCGGTCTGGATCACCGCACCGCCAGCCGTCCCGGCGAGCTCAGCGGCGGCGAACAGCAGCGGGTGGCCGTGGGCCGGGCGCTCATCACCGAGCCGGCGCTCCTGCTCATGGACGAGCCCACGGGCAACCTGGACCATGGCACCGGCGACCGGACTATGGAGCTGGTGCTCGGGCTCACGGCGCGGCGCGGCACCACGGTGCTGCTGGTGACGCACAACCCGGCCCTGGCCGACCGCTGCGCGGTGCGCTTCCGCATGACCGAGGGCCGGTTGGAGCGGATCTAGCCCGCCTCCAGTCGTCCGCCGGCGCCGCCGGGGGGGACCCCTTCCGTTTCGGTCACCCGGTCGGCCGCCAATCCATGTATACTTGACACGACACTCATCTTGACCCTGGGGCACATGCCATGCGCAGACTGGTCGTCTTTTCGGCGATGATGATGCTGGCCGGGCTGATCCCGGCGGCGAACCCGGCTCCCGGCCTGGAGCGGGTGTTGGAGAGCGGGGCGCTCCTTGGCGACACATCGGGCGACGGGGTGCCGGACACGATCCGCGCCCGCATCATCCTGACGGCGGCGGCGCCCAACCACCTGGCGGCCGCGGCCATCGCCGAGCGGCTGGGCTTCGAGTCCGCCGGCATGAGTTTCGACTTCATGGCTGACCCGGGCGATCCGGCGTCGGATCCCGCGGACTATCCGGTGGTGGTGGGCCGCGGCAACCGGCTGCTGCCCGCCGCTCTGGCGGCTGCGACGCCGCCGGGCGCCGTCGCGGGGCGCGGCTGGGCGGTGCTGCAGCAGGGTACGCTGTCCGGCCGGCCGGCGCTGTTTCTGTACGGCTCCGACGCCCTGGCCGAAGCGTACGCGGCGCGCGCCTTCTTCGGGCGGTTTCCCTACCTGTGGGACATCTGGGGACGGACGGACGGCGTCACCTACCGGACGGTGCTGGATGACATCACCCGGTACCTGACGGGGCTGGGCGTCAGGCCGCGGGATCTGGCGATCACGGCCGTCCTGTACGAGAACCGGGGCGTCTTCGACCGCCGTCGCGACGAGGCCGGACGGCTGGCGCGTGAGCTCAAGGGGTGGGGGCTGGATGACGGAGAGATCGCCCGGCTCACCGTGACAATCACGGTGACGGCGGCCGAGCGGGGGCAGGTGGCCGCAGACCTGGCGCGCCTTCCCGCCGACCGGCAATCCGGGCGGCGCACGGATCTCCTCAATTACCCCGGCTTGGCGGCGTTGGAGCTGCATCTGGCCGCGCCGGACGGGACCACCCCGGCGGTGGTGCCGCGCTACTCGCTGCCGGACCGCTTTCTGAACCGGCGGTACCGGCAGGAGACCACCGTCAAGCTGGACCGCCCGGTCTGGCTGGACGACCTGTACTCGACCGCCGGGTTGTACACCGACGGCAACGGCGACCGCATCCCCGACGACGTGGTCTTCCGGACGGTGGCCGGCGCGGGGGAGACCTCGGCCGAACTGGCCGTGCTAGCGGGCCGCATCGCCCTTGAGACCGCCGGCTGCCGCTTCCCGCTTGTCCGGCTGGACACCGAGCTGGGCGATCCGGGCAAAGCCGGCCCGTTGCTCATCGCGGGTGTGGACAACCGGGCCGCCCGCCGGCTCCGCGACCTGGGCCTGGATCTGGCGCCCCGCCGGCCAGGGACAGGCGAGATCCGGGCGTTCAACGACAAGCCGCTCGCGGCGCCCCAACTGCTGGTGCACGGTGACAGCGCCGCTTCGGCGCGCGCAGCGCTCCACTACCTGGCGCGCTACTATCCGTACCTCGACGCGGCGCGGGACGAGGACCGCAGCGTCGCTGAACTGGGCCAGCAGCTCCTGAACCGGTTGCAGGGACGGGAGCCGGCCGCGGCCGCCGCGGCGCTGCTGGCTGAGCGCGCGCCGCTGCTGGACGTGCTGGGGGCGAACCCGGACCTCAAAGTGCGCGGTGAGCTGACGTTGGATCGGCTCACGCCCGAGATTGCCGCCCCGCTCGTCGCGTACATCCGTGCCCGGTATGCCGGCGGCTGGGACGTGACGGCCGTCAGCCGCGACGCGAACCGTACCGCCTTCGAGATCCGGAAAGAACTGCCATGGGAGGGCGATGTGGTTCAAGAGCGCCTGCGGCAGTACCTGGCCGGCCAGCCGGCGGACGCCGGCCTGGAGCTGGAGGTGCGCGTCAGCGAACCCGTTGACTGCCGCACCCGCCTCGAGAGCGAGCTGCGGACCGTCCTGGACCGGGACTATCCGGGACGGATCCGGTCGCTGCGGGTGCTCAGCGCCTACAAGCAGGGGCTGTCCTGGCTCCTGGATGCTGTCCTGCCGCGACTGCGCGGCCGGGGGGTGACAGCGGTCCGCATCGACTTCCAGGGCCGGGCGCCGGCGGGCGAGGTGCTCCGCAAGGTGTACGGCGAGACTCCCGGCTGGCTGCAGGAGCTATTCCCGGTGGACGAGCTGCTGGCCCGCGAGCTCCGGCTTGCGCCCGAGGCGGTGGAATTCCGCCAGGTGGATGCGATGCCTGGAGAGCCGATCTACCGGGTGGAGGCCCGGAACGGGGCCGGCCGCGTGGTGCTGAGCGAGGCCTTCACCCCCCTGTACGAGGAGCGTCCCTTCTTCCGCCGCTTCCCGAGCTGGGGCGTGGCGCCGGTACCCATGGCCGGATTCATCGTCCGCCGCGACGGCCGGGAGGTGGGACGTGTGGCGCTGCCCACGGATATGGGCGCGGTTTGGTCCGTCTACCAGGACGAGCTGATCCCGGCGCTGGAGGAACAGATCCGGAAGGCGACGGGCAACAAACCCACTCCCGACAAGCAGCCGTTCTTCCGCCGCCTCACCGCGGAACTGGCCGCAAGCGAACCGGACGAGCGGCTGGGGATCGACGAGGAGCACGTCTCGGCGCTCGAGGCGTTCCACGAGGACTTCTACTTCCTGACTCTCGAGTTCATCAACCACATTTTGGAGAAGGACGCCGCCAAGGAGCCCGAGGGGGGCTATTTTCGCGCCAATCCGTTCGCCGCGCCGGGCAACGTGCTGCCGCTGGTGAGGCGAGGGCCCGCGGGCAAGGGGCCCGTGGTCGTCTTCAGGCTGGAGCTGCCGCTGACCGATACGCCGCAGCTCGCGCTCGACTACACCACCCTGGAGTCCGTCACCCACACCGACAAGGTCAAGCTGGAGCCGCTCAAGGGCGCGACGGTGCACTGCGAGTCGCTGTACGTGTCGGTGGACCGGACGGTCTGCGGCGCGCGCTACCGCGTGGAGCTCAAGACGGCCGCCGAGTACGACGCGTTCTGCCGCTTCTTCGCCCACTACCGGGAGCTGGTGTGCGCCGGGGCGGACCCGGAGCTGGGCCGGTTCGGCCTGGCGGCGCTGGAGCTGGACGTGCGCGCGCCCGAAGCCGCCGGCGTCTTCACGCTGAGCATCCCGCCCCCCCCCGCGTCGGCGGTTGAACCCATCCTGGAGAAACCCGCCCCGCCGTTCCGGCCGGACCATGTGGTGGGGCCGGAGGAGTGCGTCGCCGTCATGCGGCGCTGGGCCGGCGAGTCGGGCTACCATGTCTTCCGGGCCGGCCGGTCGTACGAGGGCCGGCCGGTGTATGCCGCCGAGATTTTGGCGCCGAGCGCCGCCGAAATCCAGAGCCGGGTCAAGCTGGCCCTGCACAAGCCGACGCTCATGCTCACGGGGCGGCAGCATGCCAACGAGGTTGCTTCCACCGGCTACCTGCTCCAGTTGATGGAGCTGCTGGCCCGGGATCCCGCCTGGACGGCCTACCGGGACAAGGTCAATTTTGTCCTCCATCCCATGGAGAATCCCGACGGGGCGGCGTTGGCGGTGCGCCTGGCCGAGCAGACCCCCGAGCACAGCCTGCACGCAGGGCGCTTTACCTCACTGGGGATCGACCTGGGCTACGAGGTGGACCGGCCGGACACGCTGCTGACGGAGGCGCGGGTGCGCAACGCCCTGTACAGCCGCTGGTTGCCCGACATCTATCTCAATCTGCACGGCTACCCCTCCCACGAATGGGTCCAGCAGTTCTCCGGCTACACGCCGTACCTGTTCCGGTCGTACTGGATCCCCAAAGGCTGGTTCGCCTATTTCCGTTATGACGACTCCGGACTGGAACCGGCCTACACCGAGGCCGGAACCCGACTGCTCCAGTACGTCAGCCGGGGACTGGCGGCGACTCCCGAGTCCGATGCGTTCAACCAGCGTTTCTACCGCCGCTACGAGCGCTGGGCGGTCCGCTGGCAGCCGCACGTCCACTATCTGGACACGGTGGGCCGGACCACGCTCTTCCACTCGCGCCGTTCCGGCACGGCCACCCGGCCGAGCCCGCGGACCCGGGCCACCTTCGCCGAGGGCATCCCGGAGCTGATGGACGAGACGGCCCACGGCGAGTTTCTCGCCTTCCTGTCGCGCCAGGGGCTCGCCTACATCAAATCCCACCTCGACTACCTGGCGGATTGTCCGGTGGTCCGGGTGCCGGTGGACGAGGAGCGGACCGACTACACCCTCTTCCAGGTGTACCGCCGCCGGCCGCCCCTGCCGGCCGGCGACGGCGGTCGGCGTCCTTGATACGCGGGCGGTTTTGGTGCATCATAAGGGAGACGGCAGGTGCCGAGCATCCGCCGGGGGAGAAGTGGCGACACCATGTTTGAGAAATACACCGAAAAAGCCCGCCGGGTGATTTTCTTCGCCCGGTATGAAGCGAGCCAACTGGGCAGCAGCACCATCGACGCCGAGCACATCCTCCTCGGACTGATCCGGGAGGACAAGAAGCTCAGCCGGTTCTTTCCGAAGGGGGAGCCGGCGTTCGAGTCGCTGCGCAAGGCGGTCGAAAGCCAGTCGCGGATGCGGGAGAAGATTTCCACGTCCATCGAGATCCCGCTGTCGAGCGACGCCAAGCGGGTGCTGAACAACGCTTTCGAGGAGACGGAGCTGCTGGGCAACAAGTTTGTGGGGACCGAGCACATCCTGCTCGGCCTCCTGCGGGAGAAACAAACCACCGCCGGCCGGCTGCTGTACGAGCAGGGGCTGCGGCTCTCCATCGTCCGCGATGCCATCGGCTCGTCCCAGACCGCGGAGGAGCCGAGCAAGCCGTCCCGCAAGAAGAAGGATCCCCTCGTCGTCTACGAATTCTCCCGCGATCTGACCGAGTGCGCCTTCCGCGGGGAGCTGGATCCCCTCATCGGCCGCGACAACGAGCTGGACCGGGTGATCCAGATCCTGTGCCGCCGCACCAAGAACAATCCGGTGCTCATCGGCGAGCCGGGCGTCGGCAAGACCGCCATCGTGGAGGGGCTGGCCCAGCGGATCGTCGACGGCAAGGTCCCGCCGTTCCTCACCAACAAACGGATCATCGCGCTGGACCTGTCGCTGGTCGTGGCCGGGACGAAATACCGCGGCCAGTTCGAGGAGCGCCTCAAGTCCATCATGAAGGAACTCATCGAAAACAAGGATTTCATCGTCTTCATCGACGAGCTGCACACCCTGGTGGGCGCCGGTTCGGCCGAGGGTTCGCTCGACGCGGCCAACATCCTGAAGCCGTCCCTGTCTCGGGGCGAGCTGCAGTGCATCGGCTCCACGACGCCGGCCGACTTCCGCAAGTTCATCGAGAAGGACCGCTCGCTGGAGCGCCGTTTCCAGGCAATCAAGGTGGACGCGCCCAACGAGGACGAGACCATCCGGATCCTGCGGGGGATCCGCGAGCGCTACGAGAGCTTCCACAACCTCAAGTACACGGACGACGCGCTCGAGTCCTCGGTGTACCTGTCCAACCGGTACATCTCCGACCGCTTCCTGCCCGACAAGGCGATTGACCTGATGGACGAAGCCGGCGCCCGCGTCAAGCTCCGCTACGCCGAGATCCCGGAGGACCTGCTCCGGATTCAGAAGCAGCTCGGTGAGATCAAGCAGGTCATCGAGACGACGGTCCGGCGGCGCGATTACGAGGAAGCCGCCCGGCTCAAGGAGGAGCAGCTGGCCTTGCAAAAGGAGGCCGAGGACTTCCGGACGCGCTGGCACATCGACCTGGACCACCCGGCGGTGGTGACCCGCGGGGACATCGAGGAGGTGGTTGCGCGCTGGACGGGCGTGCCGGTGGCCCAGATCAAGGAAGAGGAGATGAACAAGCTGCTCCGCATGGAGGAGGAGCTGCACCGGCACATCATCAGCCAGGACGACGCGATCTCGGCTCTGGCCCGGGCGATCCGGCGCGGCCGGGCCGGTCTCAAGAGTCCGAACCGGCCCGTGGGTTCCTTCCTGTTCCTGGGCCCCACCGGCGTGGGCAAGACCGAGGTGGCCAAGCGGCTCACCGAGTTTCTGTTCGGCTCGGAGCAGGCGCTGATCCGCTTCGACATGTCCGAGTACATGGAGAAGCATTCGGTGGCCAAGCTCATCGGCTCGCCGCCGGGCTACGTGGGGCATGAGGAGGGCGGCCAGCTCACCGAGAAGGTGAAGCGCAACCCGTACTCGGTCATCCTGCTCGACGAGATCGAGAAGGCCCATTTCGAGGTGTACAACATCCTGCTGCAGGTGTTCGAGGAGGGCCACCTGACCGACTCCCTCGGCAACCGCATCGATTTCAAGAACACCATCGTGATCATGACCTCCAACATCGGGGCCAAGTATTTGGAGCGCCGGGGTTCCGTGGGCTTCCGCGTGGACGAGAAGACCGAGGAGAAGAAATCCCACGACCTGATCAAGAGTGAGGTCAAGAAGATCTTCCGGCCGGAATTTCTTAACCGCATCGACGAGACGATCATCTTCAAATCGCTGGACACGGACGACCTGCGGCGCATCGTCCATCTGCTCATCGCCGAGATCAACCGCAACCTCGCCCGTCGCAAGATCACCATCGAGATCGCGCCGGATGTGCCCGATTTCATCATCGACAAGACCTGCTCGGACCGCTCCTACGGCGCCCGGCCGCTGCGGCGCGCCATCCAGAAATACATCGAGGACCCCGTCTCGGAGATCCTGATCCAAGGGAAGATCCAGGAAGGGGCCCAGGTCGTGGCCTACGTCGAGCTGGGCGAGATCGCGTACCGCCTGAGCGGCGAGAAGAACCGGCAGGGGCAACCCCTGCTGGTGAGCCGGTCCCAATAAATTGCCTGCCTGCGTTGAACCATTCCGGCCGCCGGATCATCTGACCGGAACAACCTGCGTTTTTTAGGGTGCATTGGACTCCTGTCGATGATATAATCCAACGCTTTGAACGCGCCTGCAACTTTACAGCGTGGAGGTTTA
>JAAYUB010000099.1 GCA_012517875.1 Acidobacteriota bacterium
CGCGCACCGCGGCCAGCGCCAGCGCCGGCGTCCCGCCGCCGTTGGTGGCGCCCGGCGCCACCCCGGCGTCCAGCAGCGCCTCGACGCGCGCCCGGTCGCCGGCCCGGGCGGCTTCGGCCAGCTCGGGCGACTCGGCGGCCGCGAGCGCGGCCGTCACCACCAGCAGACAAATCCAAATCATCAATGACCGAATCATGTATCCCTCCCCGCAACCTGGATGCCCGGAAAATCGGGCGGGCGGGCGCCGCGCCGGTCCGGCGGGCGTCCCCCTGCCGGTACAAACGGACGGCCGCTCCGAGTGTCCGAAAAACCGAACAGTGATTCCGAGAAGAGTCGTTGTAAGTAGTTGATAAATAAAGAATAAAAAATAATGAAAAAAATAATCAAAAAACATCATACAAAACGCCTCGACGGCTACTTTTATTACAACTGTCTCCAATACTATTCAGCGCGTCGGTGAAGGTGCAGATTTGGTGGTTCGACGGTACTCACTCACAACGCCCGGACTCGCAGGCGATACACCTGCCAGACGACGGGCGTTCCGTCATGCGCCGGAACCGCTCCGCGGGAATCAAAAACTTTGGGAGGTTTCTATGCGGCGTTTCTGGGTTGCGTTGGTTGTGGCGGTCCTGCTCAGCGGCTCGATCCTGGCGCTGAACGCGACCGGTCATCCCAAGATGCTCCAGCAGGAGCAGGTCAAGGCTCTGGCCCAGCTGCCTGAGGTCAGGACCATCAGCGTCGACAAGGACGGCGTGCCCGATTTCATCGCCGGCCGCCTCGGCTATCTGCCTTCCCCTGATGTGGACGGGGCCATTGACTACGTTCACAGCCTGAGCGCCGTGTTCCGTTGCACGGGCCAGGAAGAGCTGGAACCGCGGGACTCGCAGGCTGACGAGTTCGGCCAGCTGCACCTGCGCTTCTCCCAGTCCATCCGCGGCATCCCGGTGATGGGCGCCGATCTCCGGCTGCACATCGACGGTGACACGGGCGAGGTGCTCGTGATCAACGGCCGCCTGGCGCCCCACGACGCCGTGACGATTCCTTGGAACTTCCTGCCGCCCAAGCAGGCGTTCGTGACGGCGCTCCGGGAGGCGGGTATCCACAACGGCCGGATGCTGGACATGCCCACGATGACCTATGTGCTCTCCCCCGAGAACAAACTGTACCTGGCCTGGGAAACCACCTTTGAGTACATGAGCGACCGCGGCCCCCGGATCGACCGCATCTTCGCCGATGTGACCACCGGTGACCTGGTGGAGCGTGTCGGCATCATCAAGGACGCCCTCAGCCGCAAGATGTACACCGCCAACAACGGCACGACGCTGCCCGGCACGTTGCTGTTCTCCGAAGGCGGCACGTCCACTGACACCACCGCCGTAACGGCCTACAACCACGCCGGTACCACCTATAATTACTTCAAGAACAAGTTCAACCGCGACTCCTTTAACAATGCCGGTGCGGTCATGACCACCTCGGTGCACGTGGGTTCCAACTACGTGAACGCTTACTGGAATGGCTCCCAGACCGCCTTCGGCGACGGCGATAATTCCCAGGCCAGCTCGCTGGCCAAGGATTTGGACGTCGTATCCCACGAATGGGGCCACGCCGTGACCGACTATACAGCTGACATGACCTACTCCAACGAACCCGGCGCCCTGAACGAGGCCTACTCCGACATCTGGGCCGCCAGCGTGTCGGCGTATGCAACGGGTGTGGTCGACAGCAACACATGGAAGATCGGCGAGGTTTGCTGGACCCCCAGCACCTCCGGTGACGCGCTCCGCTACATGAACAACCCCACCGCGGACGGCCAGTCGTACGACTATTATCCGGAACGCTACACCGGCACCTCGGATTACGGCGGAGTCCACCTGAACTCCGGCATCGGTAACCTGGCCTACTGCCTGCTCGTCCAGGGCGGCACCCATCCGCGTTCCAAGACCACCACCGTGGTCACGGGCATCGGCGTGGCCAAGGCCGAGCAGATCTTCTACCGCGCCCTGACCACCTACATGACCACGTCCACCAACTTCCAGGGCGCCCGGACCGCCACTGCCCAGGCGGCCACCGACCTGTATGGCGCCTCTTCGAACGAGGTGACTCAGGTCCACAACGCCTGGACCGCCGTGGGCGTGCCCGGTGCTCCGGTCAGCGTCATCACCCTGACCAACGGCCAGACGGTGAGCGGCCTGGGGGCCTCCACCGGCACCATGCTGATGTACAAGATTGCGGTCCCATCCGGCCAGACCTCCCTGGTGGTGACCACCTCGGGCGGCACCGGTGACGCCGACCTGTATGTGAAGCGCGGCGCCCAGCCGACGACCAGTTCCTATGACGCCCGCGGCTACACCAGCGGCAACGCCGAGACCGTGACCATCAGCAATCCGGTGGCCGGCGACTTCTACATCGGCGTGTATGCCTACGCAACGTTTGCCAGCGTCTCCCTGAAGGCCACCTACACCGGCTCCACCACCACCCCGGACTTCTCCTTGGCGGTTTCGCCCTCCACCTTGTCGGTGGCCCAGGGCGCGTCCGGTACAGCCACCGCCACCACCACAGTGAGCGGCGGCTTCAACTCAGCGGTTGCCCTGACGGCCTCCGGCGTGCCCTCCGGCGCCACGGCCACCTTCAGCCCGACCTCCATCGCCGCGCCCGGCTCCGGCACCTCCACACTCACCATCGCCGGCGGCACCGCCACGGCGGGCACCTACACCGTGACCCTTACCGGTACCGGCGGCGGCCTGACCAAGACCGCCACCCTGAGCCTGACCATCACCACGGGCGGCGGCGGCAACGTGCTGACCAACGGCGTGCCGGTCTCGAACCTGTCGGGTTCCACCGGCACCATGCTGATGTACACGATCGCCGTCCCGTCCGGCCAGACCTCCCTCGTGGTCAAGACCTCGGGCGGCACCGGCGACGCCGACCTGTACGTGAAGCGCGGCGCCGCGCCGACGACCAGCTCCTATGACGCGCGCGGCTACACCTCGGGCAACGCCGAGACCGTGACCATCAGCAACCCGGTGGCCGGCACCTTCTATGTCGGCGTGTACGGGTACTCCGCCTTCTCCGGCGTGACCCTCACGGCGACCTATTCCGCCTCCAGCGGCACGTCCATGAACGAGACCGAATCCAACAACACCACGGCCACGGCCAACACCATCAGCACTTCCGGCACCACCGTGACCGCCAAGATCGGCACCTCCACCGACGTCGACTTCTTCAAGGTCAGCCTGCCCGCCGGCAAGACCCTGGCGGTGGTGATGACCCCGCCGTCCACGAAGGACTACGACATCTACATCGCCAACTCCTCCGGGACCGTCCTCGTGCGCGGCCAGAACGGCACCGGTGCCGTGGAGAGCATCTCCTACAAGAACAGCGGCACCACCACGGCGACCTTCTACATCAAGGTGTACGGCTACAACAGCGCCTATTCTTCCACGCTGAACTACACCTGCAAGGCCACCTGGTAGAACGACCGAAACGTCCGATCCAAACGGCCCCGCCCGCAAGGGCGGGGCGTTTTTTTTGGTGAACGGTAAATGGTGAACAAAGAACGGTGAGTTGAGGAATGTGAAGGGAAAGGGGGGGCGGCGGTTCGCGACGCAGCCGGAGGGATGGATTGGGGATTACGGGGCGGCGGGCAGGGTAAGGGTGACGTTGACGGTGCCCGGCAGTATCGACGCGAGGAAGCGACAGCGGTTCAGCACGGCCATATAGGCGGCGGCCGCCGCCGATTCGCGGAAGCCCGGGTTGGGCCAGAACTCCACCTCCAGGCGACCGCCCAGCCGACGGCCGGCGTCGCGGAGATGCCCCAGATGGAGCACATCCTCGTCCACGGCGTCCCGCATCTGGCGGCGGGCCCGCCGGCGGATCCAGCCGATGGCCCAGCCGGGCGCCCAGTTCTCGTACAGGAACACCGCGCGGCCGCCGGGTGCGAGCAGGCGCAGCACCTCGGCCAGGATCCCGCCGTAGTCGTGCCGCTCGCCGAAGTGGTGGAGCGAGGCGAAGGCGAAGATGCGGTGGAACTGGGCGTCGGCGAAGGGGAGCGCGCGCACGGAGCACTCCCAAAGCTCGTCGATGCGCACGCCGAGGAGTTGCTCGTATGCCGCGGCGTAGAGCAGGGCGTCGCGGGCGATATCGGCGGCGACGACGTGGCAGTCCGGCTGCCGGCGTTTGGCCAGGCAGCTGGCCCAGCCCTGGCCGGCGCCGATTTCGAGGACCGTCTGACCCGGTTGGAGATCAAGCCGATCGGCGAGGAGTTGGAAGACGCGGATGAAGTTGGCCTTGGCCGTCAGCAGGTCAAAGAAGCCGGTGTCGCCGTGCGCGCGGCGGATGCCGCTGTAGTAGGCGATCTCCTTTTCCTCCGACGGCGTCAGGGGCGGCGCGGGAGCCGGGCGCCGGATCCGCCCGTCCTGTTCCGCCGTGATACCGCGCTGCAACCGGACCATGCCGTCTCCATCCGGCGAGAGTGTCGGCCGCGAGGCCGCGCCCATTATACGCGATCAGCCGCCGGCGTACCATCGCCGGTGCGCCGCCGGTGAGACAATGGGGTTGGGTTCGACGTCCGAATGCCCTATACTGGTGCCGTGAATGGAGCGCCCGACCCAGCCGCAACCGCCGCCTCCCGGAACGACCGGTCCGCCCTGGCCACCGCCGCCGCGGTCTTCCTGATCGGAGCGTTCATCCTCTACTGGCCGGCCCTGCAAGCTCCCTTCCTGTTCGATGACCTGTATCTCGTGTTTGACAACCGGCCGATTCTGAGCCTGGGCAACCTACCCGCCATGCTCCACCACAACCGCCCCCTCGTCATCCTGTCGTATGCGATCAACTACGCCTGGGGCGGCTACGCGCCGCTCGGGTATCACGCCGTGCAGGTGGCTCTCCACGGGCTCAACGCCTGGCTGGTGGCGATGGTGTTCCTGGTGCTGGCGCGCCGCTGGGGAGGCGCGGCGGGCGCGGCCCCGGCGACGCTCTGGTGGGCTCTGGGAGCCGGTGCGGTGTTCCTAGCCAACCCGCTGCTGTCCATGGCGGTGGTGCTGGTGTCGGCGCGGTCGGAACTCCTCTGCGCCGGCTTCTACCTGCTGGGATTGATCCTGTACCTGCGGCAACGGGACCGACCCGCGGGGATCGGCTGGCTGGGGGTGACGGCGGCCTACCTGGCGGCCGGCTTGTCGAAGGAGATGGCGGTCACGTTTCCGGCCGTCTGCCTGCTGATCGCGCTGCTGGATGGACGCACGCTCCGTCAGACCTGGCGGGAGGAGAAGAAGCTCTGGCTGGCGCTTGCCGTGGTCACGGCGGCGCTGCTCCTGAAGGTGCTCCAGTTCGACTGGGGCGAGACCGTGGGAGGTGGCGGGCTCCCCTTCACCCGGTGGGAGTACTTTCTGACCCAGGTTACCCTCGTGGCGCGCCAGGTGGGTGTGTTCCTTCTGCCGCTACCGGCCTGGCTCTGTGCCGACCCGGACTACCCGGCCGTCCGGAGCCTGCTGGACCCGCGCCTCCTGGCGAGCCTGGTGTTCTGGGCCGCCGCGCTGGCCGGCCTGGTCTGGGCGTGGCGCCGCCGCCGCCGGCTGGTGGTGCTGGCCGGCGTCATGTACCCGCTGGCCGGCGCGCCCACGTCCAGCATCATTCCCATCGCGGATCCGTTGATGGAGTACCGGATCTATGTGCCCGCCGTGTTCCTGGCCCTGCTGATCGCCGGCCTGGCCTGGCCGGCGGACGCGGCGCTGCGCGGCGATCGCCGGGACCGGTGGTGGACGGCGGCGGGCGCCGTGGTGCTCGGCCTTCTGGTGCTCGGGTTCGCTGGTCTGCTGCAGGCGCGCCTGCCCGCCTACCGCTCGCCACTGGCGTTCTGGAGCGACACCGCCGCCAAGGCGCCGGACAAGCCCCGCCCGAACTATAACCTGGCCGTGGTCCAGATGCGCCAGGGCCGACTGGAGAAGGCGGTCGCCGGCTTCCGGCGGGTGCTGGCGCTGGAGCCGGGCAACACGGACGCCCTGCTGCAGCTGGGCGACATCGCGCGCGATCGGGGCGACTACGCCGCCGCCCAAGGCCTCTACGAACAAGTGCTGCGCCGTCAGCCCAAGTCCGGCGTCGTCGCCAACCGCATGGCCTACCTGGCCATTCAGACCGGCCGGTACGACGAGGCATTCGCCCTGCTGGCGCAGTTCCCCCAGGTGTCGAAGGACGCCGGGTACTACCTCAACCTCGCCATCTATTTCTCCCGCACCGGGCAACTGGACCGCGCGGCGGCCATGTACCGCCAAGTCCTGGAGCTGGAACCCCACAACCCCGTGGCCTGGACCAATCTGGGCAACGTCTATCAGCGCAGTGGGCGGCCCACCCAAGCCGGCGAATGCTATCGGCGGGCGCTGTCGCTGGAACCCAACTACCACCTGGCGCATTTCAACCTGGCGTTGCTCTGCGCCCGCCTCGGCGAACTCGATCGCGCGCAGGCCTCGCTGCGCACCGTGCTGGCGCTCAACCCCGGGTTCGCCGCAGCGGAGCTGGAACTGGGCAACGTGCTGGCGTCGGGCCGGCGGTACATCCAGGCCGAGGGGCACTATCGCCGGTTTCTGGAGAGACAGCCGAACCATGCCGAGGGCTGGCGCCGGCTGGGTCTTGTGCTCGATGAGTTGGGCCGGACCGACGAGGCGGCGCAATGCCGCAAGCGGGCCGAGCGGCTGGACGGGCCGTCCCCGGCCCGTTGATCCGTTGCCGGCAGGAAATCCGTCATTTTAAATGGAGGTCGGGGGTTCGGCGGGATCCACGGGCCGGCCGGACGCCCGCCAGGCATCCAGGCCGCCCGCCAGCGGTCGGGCGCGGGGGAAACCCAATCGATGCAGCTTCAGGGCCATGGCGGCGCTCGACGCCTCACGGGGGCAGTTGCAGTACAACACCACATCCCGGTCGGACGGGATCTCCCCGCGGCGGCGTTCCAGCTCGGCGGCCGGGATCCGGTGGGCGCCGGGCAGGATCCCTCCGTCGGCGGCGATCTCGTCGGGGTGGCGCAGATCGATGACCGCGGGCGGATCGGCGCTCGCCAGCATCAGTGCCAGCTCGTCGACGCCGATCCGGGCCCGGTGAATCGTGCGCAGAAATCGCCGCCGGTGCCGGAATTTCAAAATCACATACACGGCCAGCGGGACGGCCAACAGAACGATGAGGAAGGCGCCCAGGCGCAGGCCCCAGCGGGCCAGCACCTCGAGCTGGGTGTGGAACAGGCAGCCCAGCACCATCCAGCCGCCGGCCCAGAGGATGATCCCGGCTCCGTTGCCGATCTGGAACACCAGCGGACTCATTCGGCTGGCGCCGGCAAGCGGCGGAGCGATGAGGCTCAGGCCGGGCAGGAACTTGGCCACCGCCAGCGTCCACGCCCCCAGCCGGTCGAACGCGCCCAGGGTGCGCCGCACGCAGGTGTCCGGTTCCAGCGCGATCCGGCAGAGCAGCCGGATCACCGCGTGACCCCGCCAGCGCCCCAGCAGGTACCAGCCGGTGTCGGCGATCACCGATCCGGCGAAGGCGGCGGCCAGCGCCCCCGCGAAAGAAAAGCGGTCGCCGGCAGCCAGCGCGCCCATGGCCAGCAGGCCCGGCAGAGCGGACACGGGCAGGCCCAGCTGCTCCACGAACACCAGGAGGAACAGGAAGAGGTAACCGTGCTGCAGCAGGAACTGGATGATCGCGTCCATGAACTTCTCTTGAATCGGCCGTTGACTCGGCATCCACCGCATGCCGGCTGCTTGGATGACGGTCATGGGGGGGTGCGGTTCAAGTCAGAGATGCCGGAGGACGAAAACAGGGCCGGACGTCCCGCCGCAGTTGGGACGCCCGGCCGATAGGATCAGGGGGCCTCGGCGAAGGCGACCTTGTGGCTGGCGGCCAGCAGCGGCGCCAGCAGGGCCTGCAGTTCGGCCATCGCCGGTCGCTCGAACCGGGTGGCCTTCAGGTCGAGCTGCGCGGAGAGCTCCAGGCGGTCGTCGCCGGCCGTCCAGGCCCAGCGGCTGGAGCCGGCGGCGTTGGCCACCGTCTGGGGCGGCGCCGTCACCCAGCGGCGGGCTTTCAGCGTCCGCACCGTGAGGTGCATCCGGACGCGCACGGGTGCCGGCAGGCTGAGCCGCGTGCAGCGCTCCGCCGCGGCGACGAGCGCCGGCAGTTGGAGGTAATCGGCCAGGGCGTCGGTCAGGGTCAGCCGGTCGTCCGCCAGCGCGGCGGTCACCGTCCCCGTCTGGACCACGCGCTGGGGCGTGGCGTGTGTGGTCTCGACGCCGGACGCCTTGGCGCCGGCCAATGGGAGCAGGCGGGCCAGTGCCGCCGCTGCGGGCGGATGGTCCACGGCCAGCAGGGCGGGGCCCTCCAGTGCGCCGCCTTCGGATTCCGTCAGGTCAATCCAGAGCTCCACTACCGTCGGAGCGGGCTCGGCAAGAACCCGGCCGTCGAGGGCCACCGGGACTCGCCCGTCCGCCGGCAGGCTGGCCGGGCAGACCGGCCCGTTCGGTGTCAGCACGGCCCAGCCGGGATCGTCGAGCAGCGGCTGGCCGTCGACGATTTCGGCGAGCGCCGCCACCTGGTGTTCCACGCGGTAGTGGTCCAGTACCGCGGCGGCCAGGGCGGCCGACTCCAGCGGCGTGGCGTAGCCCGACCGCCAGACGGCCGGCAGCGCCCGCAGGGTATAGGCGGTGCGCTCCGCGTTCAGCGCCACCGGCGCCAGTCGCTCGTTCAGCAGGTGGCGGAGGCGCGTCAGGATCTCGCCGGGCAGGGCGTCGGGGCCCAGCTTCAGCTCGGCAAGCAGGTCGGGCAGTCCGTCACGCGACTGGGCCGCGATGGCCGCGCGCGCGGCGGCCAGCGGGCTGCGCAGCTCGAGGTAGACGAACGGCGTATCCGCCGCCGCGGTGAAGTGGTTGTCCTGAAGCAGCGGCGGGACGTCGGTCACCGTGAAGGCGTTGCGGCCGGCGCCGCGCGCCAGGCCGTGGGTCCGGACCGGGGCCGGCAGACGGCCCGCGACGGTCACGGTTTTCCGGCGGATGGGGTAGTAGCCGGCCATGCTTTCGTATACGGCCGTGCGGAACGGCCGCCGGTCGGCGATGACGTATTCGAAATCGATCGTGCAGCCGGGTTCGAGTCCGGTGTGGGAGACCATCTTCTCCCGCAGATGGGTGAAGTCGGGGGCGTTCTGGACGGCGAAGACGCCCTGGTCCAGGATGCCGTTGTCGGGGGTGGGCACGGCGGTGCCGTCGGCCTGGGTCGTCACCGAGCGGATGATCCGGATCTCCTCCAGGTCGGGATTGTAGGTGTGGAACCACTCGCCCCAACGGCCGAACGCCACGGCGTCGTGGACCTGGACCTTCTGGCGGACGTGGCGCTGCACGGCGCCGTCGGCGGCGATGGTGAAGGTCACGTGCTCTTCGATCACTTCCGCCGCGGCCTGGGCCAGCGCCGGCAGGAGCAGCGCGGCGGCGAGCAGGGTCATGATGATGATGCGTTTCATGGCCGCCTCCTTTTAGTAGCGGACGATCACGTACCGGCTCTCCGCGTCCTGGAAGGCGCCGATGGCGTCCTTGTACTCCTTCCAGGCGGCGGCCGGGTAGATCCGTTTCTTCAGCGACAGGGTGGTCTGGCGCCGCAACGTCGCGCCGTCGGCGGATGCGGCGAGCGCCAGTTCGGCGAATTCACCGCCGCAACGCTTCTCCGGCGCCAGCACCGATCGGTCGGCGGCGATGGCGCGGGGGAACTCCAAACTCTCGGTGATCCGGTACAGCTTCGTGCAGCGGCTCCGGAACCCGTACTCCCGGGTGTCGGTGTCGGGGAAGCGCATGTCGAGCTCGTTGTTGATGGGGTCGCGGCGGGCGTAGGTCAGCGCCGGGGAGCGCAACCGCCAGCCATCGCCGCCCCGCAGAGCGTAGCGCGGGATGACGCAGTCGATGGCCGCTTCCATGGGCTTGGCGATGTCGTTGGGGTCGCTGTACGCGAGGGCGGTGATCGTGACGTCGGGATAGAGGCCCTTGAGGATGCGGGTGAAGTACGCCTCGGTCTCCGGGCGGTGGTTGGCGCGGGTGGCGCGCCGCATCATCGCGTCGGTCTGCCCTTCCGCTTTGACGGTCAGCCGGCCGGTGAAGGTACCGTCATCGGCGATGGCCCCCGTCACCGCCAGGTCGTAGTAGTGGTTTTCCGGCGGTGAGTACGGAGTGGTTCTGAGAGGCTGGCCCTCCTTATAGCCCACGAGGTACTGCTGCTCCTGCTCGGCCGATGACCACTGTTCGCGCACCCAGGGCACCCAGGTCGGATCCAGCATCCGGAAGGTGCCGTCGCCCTGGCGCAGCGCCACGACGCTGTGGTTGAAGAAGTCGGCGGGGAAGTTGTCGATCCGGGCGCCGGCCATGGTCATGGCCGGATACGCCTCGAAGCCGGCGGCGCGGAGGAACGTGACCAGGAGGCTGGCCTTGTCCTTGCACACGCCGCTCCGGTCGCGGAAGATCATGTCGGAGGGGTGGAGGGTGTACCCCTCGCCCTCGCCCATGGACAGCCCGGAATACCGGATGTAGTGGGCCACCCAGTGGTTCAGGACGTCGATCTTCTCCTCGTCGGTGCGGCAGCCCTTGACCAGCTCGTCCACCTTGGCCTTGATCTCGGGCAGCACCTTGAAGCTGAAGTTCTCGTTGACGCCATAAAACCACTCCGATTTGTCCTCCCAGCGCACCGTCGTGGAGACGAGCAGCTTGAGGGCCACGTCGGAGGAGGCGACCATGGCCGGCTCTCGTTTCAGCGGTTCGACATCCTCGCGGCTGAAGATGTAACGCATGCCGGTGTCGGTGAACTCGGCGGCCGGCGCCAGCGTGCCGCCGTAGACGCGGTACTGGATCGGCTTGCCCGCCGGCACCTCCACGGCGTACCGGGTGCTGAGCACCGGGTGGTCGGCCTGCATCTCGACGATGTCGTAGAAATGGCCTTCCATGGGCGGCGCGAACCGCGTGTCGTCCAGCGCCTCCGCCAGGAGGGCGTAGGAGAAGCCCTTCTTCTCCAGCTCCAAGGTGACGACGTCGCCTTCGGCCAGCAGGCCGTAGGGAATCGACACGCGGACGTTGGGCCAGAAGATGGCCCGCGCCGGCTGGGGATAGCTCCGGACCGCGTCCAGGGGCACCTCACGGCGGGTGCCGTCGGGGCGGATCACGGCGGCGCTCGTCACCCGGATGCCCATGGTCAGCGGGTCGTAGAAGAAACTCAGCGTCTGAAACTCCCGGCAGCCCGCCGTCGAAAGTACCTTGACCGCCGAGCGCTCGACGCGGTGGCTCATGCCGTTGGGGTGCACCCGGACGTCGGCGTCGTTGTAGAGATGCACGTAATCCTGCTTGCCCTTGTACTGGTCCGCCTTGCGGGACAGCTCGGCCAGTCGATCGCCGGCCAGCGCCCAGCCGGCGGCGGCCGCCAGCACCAGGAGCGCGATGAATCGCCGCATACTGCCTCCTCGGGGAAAAATCGAAAGTGCATCTTAGCACCGCCGGTCGGCGGCGCCCAAGTGGAATCGCGGACAGCAGACATCGGAAATCGGACATTGGAATTCGGATATCGGACATCGTGCCGTGAAGTTTGGCGTTTCCGCAGCCCGCCGCGGGTATGAAAAACTTGAACTTCTTCGCCGGTATGCAATACGATGACACCATGCCGAGAGCCGCACACACACCGCTGGAAGCGGGCCTGTTCCTCCGGACCAGCAACGACCTGAACGCCCTGGCCGACCGGCTGGCCCGGATGGTCGCCGAAGCGCCGCTCGGCGATCCACTGCGCCCCGAGATCGTGGTGGTGCCCACCCGCGGCATGGGTCGGTGGCTGTCGCTCCGGCTGGCCCGCGCCACCGGCGTCTGCGCCCATACCCGGTTCATCTTCCCCAACCGGCTGGTGACCGACGTGCTGCGCCCGCTGGTTCCGGAAGCGGACGATCCCGCCCCGTTTGACCGGGACAACCTGACCTGGGCGGTGGCCGACCTGCTCCGCACCGACGTCGGACTGGCGGAGCGGCCGGAGACGGCGCCCATCCGGCAATACATCGGTGGCAGCGAACTCAGGCTCTACCAGTTGGCCAGCCGGATCGCCGACACCTTCGACCAGTACTTGGTGTACCGGCCCGATTTCATCCGGGCCTGGGAAACCGGCGGACGCCGTCTGCCCGGCGATGCCGACGAAGCCTGGCAGGCGCTGGTCTGGCGGGCCCTGCTGGAACGGCTCGGCGGCGGCCACCGCCTCCGGCTCCAGGAGCGGCTGCTCGCCTGCCTGGAGCGGGGGCCGCGGGCGAGCGTCGCCGCCCTGGCGGAGCGCGTGTCCGTGTTCGGCTTGCCCACCCTGCCGCCGTATCACCTGGCCGTCCTGGCGGCGCTGGCGCGGCACGTCCCCGTCTACATCCACCTCCTGACGCCGTCGGCCGAGTACTGGGGCGACCTGCGTTCGGAGCGCGAGCGGCGCCGCTTGCGCGGCGGCCGTCCCGCCGATCCGGAGCTGGACCGCGAATTCCACCTGGAAGCGCGCCAGCCGCTGCTCGAGGCGTGGGGCAAAACCGGCCGCGATTTCCTTGAAGCCCTCCTCGACCTGGACGCTCAAGCCGAGGAGTTGTTTCCCCAACGGGAACGGCGGCATCTGCTGGGCCGTCTTCAGGCTGATTTGGAACAGCTTGTGAACCGCGGCCGCGGCAAAAATCCGGAGGCGGCGCCCCTGCCGGTGGCGCCGGACGACCGTTCCATTCGGGTGGTGAGCTGCCACAGCCTCATGCGGGAGGCGGAGGTCCTGCACGACCACCTCCTGGACTGCTTCGCCACGCTGCCAGACCTGGCGCCCGGCGACATCCTGGTGCTGGCGCCTGACATCGAGACGTATGCGCCCTACCTGCGCGCGGTGTTCGATTCGGTCCCGCCGGGGCGGCGGATTCCGTACACCATCACCGACCGCAGCCCGCGCCGCGAGAGCCCGGTGGCGGAGGCCTTCCTGACGCTGCTCCGACTGGCGGACAGCCGCTTCACCGCGCCGGACGTGCTGGCCCTGCTCGAATTCGTCCCCGTGCGGGAGCGCTTCGCGTTGACGGCGGACGACCTGGAGCGCATCCGAGGGTGGCTGGTCGGCGCCAACATCCGCTGGGGCCTCGACGGCCCGTCCAAGGAACGGCTGGGCCTGCCACCGGAACCGACCCACACCTGGCGCGCCGGATTGGACCGCCTGCTGCTGGGGTACGCGCTGCCGCCCGAAGCGGACGCGCTGTTCGGCGGCATCGCCCCGGCCGCCGGGGTGGAGGGGGACGGTGCCGCGGTGCTGGGCCGGTTGGCCGAGCTGGTGGCGGCCTTCGGACGGCTGGCCCGCACGCTGGACGGCAGCGTCACCCGCCGGGAGTGGGCCCGGCGGCTGGCCGTGTTGCTGGACGAATTCTTCGTCCGCAGTGAAGACGTGGACCGGGAAACCGAGTGCCTGCTGGCCGCGATCCACGACCTGGGCGAATTGCCGGGGTTGGGGGATGAGGGGCCGGCGTACGGGCTGGACGCGGTGCGGCACAGCCTGGAGGAGACGCTGGGTCAGCCCGCCGTGGAGTTCGGGTTCCTGACCGGGCGGGTGACCTGCTGCTCCATGGTGCCCATGCGGAGCATCCCGTTCCGGGTGATCGCCCTGCTGGGCTTGAACGATGCCGAATTTCCCCGACAGGCGCCGGAGTGCGGTTTCGACCTGATGCGGCGCGAACACCGGATCCTGGACCGCTCCCGCCGCGACGAAGACCGCTACCTGTTTCTGGAGTCGCTGCTGTCGGCGAGGGACGTTTTCTACATCAGCTACATCGGTCGCCATGCGCGGGACAACTCGGCGCTCCAACCCGCCGTGGTGGTGAGTCAACTCATCGATTACATCGACCAGGGGTACCGGTTTCCCGACGCCGGCAGGCAGCAGGCGCCGGGGGACGAACCGCCGGTTCCTCGCCTGGTCGTGGAGCACCCGCTCCAGCCGTTCAGCGAACGTTATTTCACCGGGCCGCCCGGCGGCGCGCTGTTCACCTTCTCGGAAGCCGCCGCGCAGGCGGCGGGGAGAGGACCCGCCGCCGCGCCGGCCGTGCCGTCCCGCCTGCCCCCGGCGGGGCCGGAGTGGCGGGTGATGACACCCGGACAACTGACGGAGTTCTTCCGCAACCCGGCCAAGTTTTTGTTGGTGAACCGCCTCCAGGCCCGCTTCGAGCGGGAGGAGGCGGAGCCGTCGGGCGAGGAGCCGTTTGCGCTGGACAGTCTGGCGAAATACTGCCTCAAGGACGCGGTGCTGACCGGGCTGGCGATCGGAGCCGATCCCGGTCCGACGCGTGCGCGTCTCCAGGCGGCCGGGGAGCTTCCCCCCGGCACGGCAGGTCAGGTGGCGTTCGCCGAACTGTGGCGGGAGGCGGTGGCCATCCGGGAGCGGGTGGCGCAGGCGCAGGGAGATGCCGAGACCGAGTCGATGGCGGTGGAGCTCGCGCTCCCAGGCCCGGACGGGCCCCTCACCATCCGGGGCGCGGTGGGGGGAGTGTCCGGCGGCACACTTCTGCGGGTCCGGCCGGGGGCGATTCGGGCCGTAGACCGGCTGTCCCTGTGGGTGGAGCTCCTGCTTCTGTCGGCCGCTCATCCCGACCGGGTGAGCCGCGGCGTGTTCATCGGGATGAAGAAGAAAGATGTCGACCATTGGTCCATCGCGCCGATCCCCGACCCGGCGGCTGTGCTCGCCCGACTGCTTGAGGTGTTCTGGGAAGGGGTCCACGGGTTCATCCCCTTCGCGCCCCGGTCATCCGAGAAATTCGCGGCGGAGTTCCGCAAACAGGGTGACACCGCCCGGGCCATGCGCGCGGCTCAGGACGAATGGCTGGGTGGATACCGGAAATCTCCGGAGGCTGATGACTTCTGCCTCCGCCTGGCCCTGGACCGCCTCGGTGTGTTCGCCTCTGAAGGCGGCGGAGTGCACGAGGAATTCGCCAGGCTGGCGCTGACGGTGTTCGAACCGCTGCTGGACTCTGGTGAGGAGACGCGGTGAACAAGCGGACCTGCCGATCGTTCGATGTCCTGGCCGACGAGCTGCTCGCGGGCCGCCACCTCATCGAGGCCAGCGCCGGCACCGGCAAGACGTACGCCATGGCACTGCTATGCCTGCGCCTCCTGCTGGAGCCGGACGACGCACCGCCGGTGGACCAGATCCTGGCGGTGACCTTCACCGAGGCGGCCACCGCGGAGCTGCGCCGGCGTGTGCGCCGCTTTTTGAAGGACGCCCTCCAGGACGGCCCGTGCCGCCACGCCGAAATCGACACCATCCGGCGGCGGGCGGCGGCGCGACACGGAGCGGCGACGCTGGCCGCGCGCCTTCAGGCTGCCGAGCAGGACATGGATCAGGCAGCCATCTTCACCATCCATGGCTTTTGCCACCGGGTGCTGAAGGTGTCGGCGTTCGAGAGCCGGGTGCTGTTCCAGACCGAGCTGGCGACCGACACGGACGATCTGCTCCGGGAGGTGGTCTGCGACTTCTGGCGGCGGGAGATCGCCGGTGCCCCGGCCTGGCTGGCGGCTCATGCCGCCGAGCAGGGGCTGACCCCCGACACGCTGGTGGACCGGTTGCCCCGTCAACTGTGGAATCCCGAGCTGCGCCTGTTGCCTGAGGTCGCGCCCGTGGATGCGGCGGCGATGGATCGCCGCTTCGCCGAGCTCCACAACCGGTATGTCCGGTTCGGCGGGATGTGGCTGTCTGCACGGGACGACGTGATCGCATTGTTACTCGACGGACGCTTCAAGGGCAACATCTACAAGGATGAATCGGTGGACCGGTTGGCGCGCGCCATCGATGCCTGGCTGCAGGCCGGCGCCGCCGCTGTGGATTTGAAGGCCGTCGAGCTGCTCATCCCGGACAAGATGAGCCGGTCGCTGAAAAAGGGATTCGGATTGCCGGAGCATTCCGCCATCGCCCTGTTCGGCGAAATCGTTGCGGAGACGGAGCGCTTGAACGGGCAGGTGGCCGACGCGCTGTTTGCCCTGGAAATGCGCCTCGTGGAGCAGGTCCGCCGGGAGCTGCCACGGCGCAAGGAGGCGGCGCGGGTGCGCGGCTTCGACGATCTGCTCCGGGCGGTGCGCGAAGCGCTGGCCGGACCCGACGGCGAGGAGTTGGGGTCCGCGTTGCGCGCCCGGTACCGGGCGGTGCTTGTGGACGAATTTCAGGACACGGACCCCGTTCAGTACGCCATCTTTCAGAAGGCATTTGGCCGGAGCGATACGACGGTTTTTTACATCGGCGACCCGAAGCAGTCCATCTACAGCTTTCGCGGCGCCGACATCTTCGCCTACCTGCGCGCCGCGCGAGAACAGGGCGTGGTCCGGCACACGATGACGCGCAACTACCGGTCCACACCCGGGCTGCTGGCGGCGACGGCGCGGCTGTTCAGGGGCGAGCGTCCCTTCGTGATCGCGGGGATCGAACTGCCGCCCGTGGAGGCGGATGCCGAGCGTCCCTGTCCGCTGCTCACCGAAGGCGGCCGGGAAGCGCCGGCGCTCACTATCTGGACCCTGCCGCCCGACCTGCCCGAGTGGTGCTGGGACGATGGCCGGTACAAGGTTGCCGTGGCCCGCCAAATGGCCGCCCGCGCGGTGGCCGCGGAGATCCGCCGGCTGCTGGATCCGGCCCGCGACTGCCGGATCGGCGCCGAACCGTTCCGCGCGGCCCACGCGGCCGTCCTGGTCCGCAGCCGGACCGAGGCGCAGCTCGTGAAGGATGCGCTCCAGGCCGCCGGCGTGCCGGCGGTGCTCTCCCGGGCCGACAACGTGTTCGGTTCTCCGGAGGCGGAAGAGATGGAGCTGATCCTGCGGGCGGCGGCGGCGCCGTCGTCGGGCGGCGCGGTGCGCGCCGCGCTCCTCACCGACGCCCTGGGGCTGGACCTGGCCGGCGTGGACCGGCTGGCCCGCGAGGCGACGGAGTGGGAAGGCTGGCTCGAACAGTTCCACCGCCTGCACGACGCGTGGGCCACGCGGGGGCTGCTCCCCATGCTCCGGCGGCTGGACGCGGAGTGCGGCGTCCGGGGGCGTTTGCTGGGCCTGGCCGGCGGCGAGCGGCGGGTGACCAATTTTTTCCATGTGGCGGAGCTGCTGCACGGGATCGAGTCGGAGTGCGGCATGGGCCTGGCCGGCGTGATCGGATGGCTGGCGGGCCGACGGGCCGAGTCCGGTGACGAACGGGTGGACGCGTACGAGCTGCGTCTCGAAAGCGATGCCGACGCCGTCCAGGTCCTGACCATGCATCGCAGCAAGGGGCTGGAGTTTCCCGTGGTGTTTCTCCCGTTCCCGTGGAGCAGAGGGAGGAAGCTCTCGAAAAATGAGCCGTGCGGCTACCACGACGATACCGGCCGGCCGGTCTGGGATTACGGCTGCGCGGATAAGGTCCGGGCCAGGCGGGAGAAACTGGCCGAGGACGTCCGGCTGCTTTACGTGTCGGTGACCCGCGCCCGATGCCGGTGCTACCTCGCCTGGGACCGCATTAACGAAGCTGAGGATTCGGCACCCGCCTACCTCTTCCACCGGCGCGACGGCGAGCCCGCGCTGCCGCCGACGCGCGAGGCGCTGCTGGCGGATCTGGAGGCGCTGCGGAGCGGCGCGCCCATCGAGGTCGCCGAGCTGCCGCTGGCGGCGCCGCCGATGCTCGCCCCGACCGCCGGAGCGGTCGTCCCGCGGGTGCCGCGGGAGCTGCTGGCGCCGGTCCCGGCGGGCTGGCGCGTGGTGAGCTACTCCGTGCTCACGCGGGGCGCCGCCGCAACCCCCGCCGTGGAGGAGCTGCCTGACCACGATCCCGAGATCGGGCCGGCCGCAGTGTCTGCGGAGCCGGCGGTCGCGGCGCGTGAGGATCATCTGGCCTTCCCCCGGGGCGTGCGTGCCGGCACGGCGCTGCACGCGATCCTGGAGCGGATCGACTTCGCCGCGCCCGACTGCGCCGGCGTGGTGGAGGAGCAGCTCCGGCGGCACGGACTGGCCCGGCGGTCGTCGGACGGCGCGGCCTGGGCCCCCGGGGTCGCCCGCTGGATGCAGCGGGTGCTGGCCGCGCCGCTGACCGACGGCCTGCGGCTGGCGGACATCGGCGGGCCGGATCGGGTTCCGGAGCTGGAGTTCTGGCTGCCGCTGCGACTGGTGACTCCGGCGGACCTGGCGACGCTGGCGGGCGACGACGAGCCGTCCGCGCTGGTGGCCGTCTCCGGGTATCTGCGGGGCTATATCGACCTGGTGTTCCGCCACGCCGGCCGGTACTACCTGCTGGACTGGAAGTCCAACCACCTCGGCATCCAGCCCGGCGATTACCTGCCGGAGCGGCTCGCCGAGGCCATGCGCGTTCACCACTACGACCTGCAACTCAACCTGTACGTGCTGGCGCTGCACCGGTACCTGGCGCGCACGCTCCCCGGCTACGACTACGACCGCCACATGGGCGGCGCCTTTTACCTGTTTCTGCGGGGGATGGATCCGGCTGACCCACGCCGTCCCGGCGTCTTCCACCGCCGTCCGGAACGGGCGCAGGTGGAGGGGTGGGCGGCGCGCATCCTGGAGGAGCCGTCATGGACGCCGTAGCGGAGCGGATCCTGGCGGATCCGCGGTTTCAGGAAATCGACCGCCACTTCGCCCGGCTTGTCGACGGGCTGGACCCGGCCGCCGGACCGGTGCTGGCGGCGGCGGCGGCGCTGGTGAGCCGTGCCCGCGCCGAAGGGCACATCTGCCTGGACCTCGAACTGGCGGCGGATGAATCGGCCGCCGCCTGGCCGGAGACGGCGGCCTGGGGCGGCGGCGGCGCCTGGGCGCGCCGCCTGGCGGCGTGCCGGCCGGTGGGCGGCGCCGGCGAATGGGCGCCGCTGGTACTGGAAGGGCGGCGGCTGTACCTGTACCGCTACTGGCGCTATGAGCAGACGCTGGCAGAGCGGTTGCTGGCTCTGGCGGCGGATCCCGCCGCGGATTCGGCCGACCCGGAACTGGGCGCGCGACTCGGCCGGTTCTTCCCGTCCGCCGCGACGGTGCCCGACTGGCAGCGGGTGGCCGCCTACGTCGCGGCGACCCGGCGGTTA
>JAAYUB010000100.1 GCA_012517875.1 Acidobacteriota bacterium
CCGCCCAGGCCGCGGCTCCCGACGCGGACGCTCTGGGCGTGTCGCCTCGCGACGCCTACATCATGGGCCGGAGCAACCTCTGGTTCCTGCAGGCGGCCCGCGCCGCCCTGGCCGAGGCAGGGCTCCCGGCAGTCTGCACCGACGGGCCGGCGGTGGGCTGCTTCGCCGCCCTGGGCATGATCGATCCGGTCCCCGACGATCTGCGGGCCGCCGCGGTCCGGTCCCGCGGCCCCGACGGCGCCTTTGATCATGACCGCTTCTACGCCGACGCCTATCGCGAGATCTATCCGCTGTGGCCCCTGGCCATCCTGAACAACGTGGGCTTCTGTATGGCCGCCGCCGGCTTGGGCATCCGCGGCGAGAACGCGGTGTTCGCCGGCGGCGCCGACGCCGGAGCCGCCGCGCTCATCGAGGCCGCCGACGTCGTCGGCGCCGGCCGCGTCGACGTAGCGCTGGCCGGCGGAGCGGCCGAGGCGATCACGCCGCTGGGCCTGGCACGGTGGCATCGCCAGGCCGCACTCATCCCCGGCGACGGGCCGGAACCGGCCTGCCGGCCGTTCCATCCCGCCTCCGGCGGCGTTGTCCCCGGCGAGGGAGCGGCGGTGCTGGTGCTGGAGCGGGAGGCATCCGCCCGGACGCGTGGGGTGCCGATCCTGGCCGCCGTGGCCGGCTGGGGCTGCGCCGGCGGCGAGTCCGCCGTGGCTCGCGCCGCGGAAAGGGCGCTGACAACCGGTGCGGGCGGTCCCCGGGCGGTCGATGTGTGGATCCCCCACGGCGAGGGCGCGCCCGCGCGCGATGCCGACGAGACGGCTGCCTACCGCCGGCTTTGGCCCCGGCCGGCGGCCGCGCCGCCCGTCGCCGCTTTCAAGGGCCGCCTGGGCCATCTCGGTCCCGCCGCCCTGATGGCGGATGCAGCGTTGACCGTCGAGATCTTCCGCACCGGCCGCATGCCCGCCGCCTGGCCGGACGGCGCGGGCGCCGATCCCATGCTCCCCCTGGCCGCTACCGGGCCGGGTGCGGCGCCGCGCACCGTGCTCCTCAGCGTCCGGGGCTGGACCGACGCGGCCGCGGCCGTGGTGCTGACCGCCGGGGCGGCGCCATGAGATTTCTCTTCTACGACCGAGTGACCCGGATCGAGAAGGGCGTACGCATCGAGGGCGTCAAGTCGTTCGCCTTGTCCGAGGAGTACCTCCGCGGCCACTATCCCCGCCGGGCGGTCGTCCCCGCCGGCATCTGCATCGAGGCCATGGCCCAGCTGCTGGGCTGGGGCGTCATGCACGCCCACGATTTCCGCCTCGCGGCGATCATGTCCCTGGTGGAGGGCTTCATCCTGACCGAGCCGCTGCTCCGGCCGGGCGCATTGGGCGCAATCACCGGCGAGATCATCACCACCACCCGGCGCGACTCGCTGTGCCGCGCCTGGATCGACGTGGACGGCCGCCGCATCGCGACGCTGGACCGGATCATCTTTACTCACTTCCGGCCGGTGGACACCAAGGCCCTCCGCCGCATGTTCGGCTACTACAGCGGCTGGCGCCCGGAGCAGATGGGACCGGCGGAGGAGGGCTCATGAGCGTTCCACCCCGCGTCGTCGTCACCGGACTCGGCATGGCCACCGCCCTGGGCCTCTCCGTCGCCGAAAACTGGGACAAGGCCCGGCGGGGCGAGACGGGCATCCGCCGCCTTGCCGACCCCGTCGACGCACGATCTCCCCTCCAGGCGGCCGGCGCCGTGACGACCGCCGACCGGGCACGGATCGCGCGGGCATTCCCCGAAGCGGCCGCCGCCGAGGAGCGACGCACCCAGTTCGCGCTCTGGGCCGCGGCCGCCGCGCTCCACGACGCCGGCCTGCCCGTCGGCCACGCCCGCTGCGGCGTCGCTCTGGGGGCGGGGCTAGGCGTGATCCGGATGGAGGACATCACCCGCTGGCTCGATCCAGCCGGCGCGTTCGACACGGCCCGCTTCGGCGCCGAGCTGGACCAACTGCATCCCGAATCCTCGGGCCGCCACGGCCACGACCGTGCCACCGCGTGCGTGGCTGCCCGCTTCGGCCTCGGCGGCGGCTGCGTCACCGTCACCACGGCCTGCGCCTCGGCGGCGCAGGCCATCGGCTCGGCCTGGCGGGCGATCCGGCGCGGCGACGCCCCTGTCATGCTGGCCGGCGGGGCGGATTCCATGATTCACCCGCTGGGTCTGGTGAACTTTGTGCTGCTCGGCGCCGCCGCCACCGGCGGCGACGATCCGGCCACCCTGTGCCGCCCGTTCGACCGGCGGCGCGGCGGCCTGGTCATGGGCGAGGGCGCCGGCGTGGTGGTGCTGGAGGACGAGCGGTCCGCCCGCGACCGGGGCGCCCGCATCTACGCCGAGCTCGCCGGCTACGCCTCTTCCATGGACGCCTATCGGGCCACCGCGCCCGATCCGGAGGGACGCGGCGCGGCCGCCGCGATGCGCGGCGCACTGGCCGCCGCCGGCCTCGCCCCCGACGCCGTCGACTACATCAACGCCCACGGCACGGGCACCAAGCTCAACGACGTCGCTGAGACCATCGCCATCAAGTCCGTGTTTGGTCCGCACGCCGCGCAGCTGGCCGTCAGCTCCAGCAAACCGCTGTTCGGACATCTGCTGGCGGCGTGCGGCGGGCCGGAGTTCATTCTGACCGTGCTCAGCGTGGCCGAGGACACCGTCCATCCCACCCTGAACCTGACCCGGCCCGACCCAAAGTGCGACCTGGACTACGTCCCCGGCGCGGCCCGACACCTGAGCGTGCGGGCGGCGTTGTCCAACAGCTTCGGTTTCGGCGGCCAGAACGCCTGCCTGGCGGTGCGCAAAGCGCCGCCGACGGAAGGAGGGGCTTGATGCGAATCGATCTGAGCGGCCGGACGGCACTGGTCACCGGCGCCTCGCGGGGCATCGGCCGGGCCATCGCCCGGGCGCTGGCCGAGGCCGGCGCCGATGTCCTGATCAACTACGCGCGCTCCGCCACCGCGGCCCAGGAGCTCGCGGCGGAGATCGCCTCGCTGGGCCGGCGCGCCGAGGCGGTCGCCGCCGACGTGGCCGACCCGGCGGCGGTGGAGGCCATGTTCGAGCGACTGGCCGCGACCTGGGGCTCGCTGGACATTTTGGTGAACAACGCCGGCGTTATCCGCGACAACTTGGTGGGCGGTATGGACGTGGCCGACTGGGACCGCGTCCAGTCGGTGAATCTGCGGGGGGCGTTCCTCTGCACCCGCGCCGCCGCAGCCCTGATGGTGCCGCGCCACGCCGGCAAGATCGTCAACGTCGCGTCGGTGAGCGCGCTGCGCGGCGGACGCGGCCAGACCAACTATGCTGCCGCCAAGGGCGGCCTGCTGGCCTTCACCCGGGCCTGCGCCGTGGAGCTCGCCCCCAAGGGGATCCAGGTCAACGCCGTGGTGCCCGGGTTGATCGCCACCGACATGAGCGCCCGCGTGCGCCAGCGCGCCGGCGAGCGGCTGCTGCAGTCCATCCCCGCCGGCCGGTTCGGCGAGCCGGCCGACGTGGCCCCGGCGGTGGTCTTCCTGGCCTCGCCGGCGGCTGACTACATTTCCGGCCAGGCGCTGGGGGTCGACGGCGGCATGACCGTCGCCTGATCGCATCGAAGGAGAACGGCATGCGTTTTTATCTCGTGGACCAGATCCTGGAGATCAAACCCGGCGCCGCCATCATCGGCGTCAAGAACGTCGCCATGAGCGAGGATGTGATGGAGTTCCACTTCCCGGGCAATCCGGTCATGCCGGGCGTTCTGCTCGTGGAGGCGCTCGCCCAGCTCGCCGGCTGGCTCGAGGCGTCCGAATCGGATTTCATCCGCTGGTTCGTACCCGACACCGTCCGGCGCGCCGCGTTCTACGGCTTCGCCCGGCCCGGCGACCAGGTCCGGCTGGAGGTCACGGCGCTGCCCCATCCCGCCGACGGCCGCCGCGCCTACTCCGGCGTCGGCACCGTGGGCGGGCGCAAGGTGGCGGCGGCCGAGTTCGAGGGCCCCAGCCTGCCGCTGATGGAGCTGGACGATCCCGAGGCCCAGCGGCGGCTGTTCCGCCGTCTGACCCGCGCGGAGGAGTGGTGAGATGAGCGGCGGGACCGGTTCGGACGCGGTGGTCATCACCGGCCTGGGGCTGGTGAGCCCCTTGGGCGTGGGCGCGGCGGCCAACTGGGCGGCGGTGGCCGCCGGGCGCACCGGAATCGGGCCGGTGGAAGAAACGTCCGGCACCGCCTGGCTGGGCCGGGTGGAGGGCGTCACGCTGCCGGCGGACCTCCCGCCGAAACTGGTCAGCCAGTCGAAGTTCCTCAACCGCAGCGGCGTGTTCGGCGTTGTGGCCGCCGGCGAGGCGGTGGGCCAGTCAGGCGGTCTGGACGACGTCCCTGCCGCGCGGCGGTCTCTGTACGTGGGCACCGGCGACATGCAGCCGGTGGGCTACGAGTTTCTCTACCCGGCCACCCGCTCGGCCACCGGCGGCACATTCCGCAACGCGGAACCGGCGCGCCTCAACCAAGCCGCCATGGAACAGGTGAATCCGTTCTTCCTGCTGGATTCCCTGTCCAACAACCCGTTCAGCTTTTTAAGCGCCCTGTTCGGCTGCATGGGCAGCGGTACCTGTCTGGCCGCCCAATCGCCGGCGGGCAACCACGCCCTGGAGCTGGCCTACCGCTCGGTGCGCACCGGGCGGGCCGATGTCGCCGTGGCGGTGGGTGTCGGCAGCTGGATCAACGCGGTGGTCCGGCACGAGCTGGACGGCCTCGGCCTGCTGTCGCGCGGCCGCCGGGGTGCGGCGTCGTTCCGCCCGTTCGACCGCCGGCGCGACGGCTTCCTCACCGGCGAGGGCGCCGCGGCGCTGGTGCTGGAGTCCGCCGACCGGGCCGCCCGCCGGGGCGCCCGCGTCCTGGCCGTGGTAGAGGGCGTCGGCAACGCCACCGAGGCGGCGCCGGGCCTGCCGGTGCGCGACGGCGTCACCCGCCGCGCCATGTCCGCTGCCCTGGCCGACGCGGGCTGTGCGCCGGCGGACCTCGGTTTCATCTACCCCCACGGCAGCGGCACCGTCAAGGGCGACCGCGCCGAGCTGCGGGCGATCCGCGATCTGCTGAGCGGCGCGGCGGGGAGTGTGCCCGTTGCCGGACTCAAGCCGCACACCGGCCACATGGGCGCCGCCAGCGACCTGACGGAAGCGGTGCTGGGCGTCCTGGCCTTGGACGCCGGCTCCGTGCCGGCCACGCCGCACTTCGAGTCGAGCGAGCCCGAGTTCGACATCTTGCGGATCGCCGCGACACCGCAGCCGCTGGGCGTCCCCCGCTTCCTCACCGCCAGCTACGGCATCGGCGGCCAGGCGGCGGCGGCGGTGATCGCGCTTCCCGGGAGTCCGCGCCGTGGCTGAGCCTCGCCCCGGCGCCGCCCCGCCTCCCCTCCTCCGGCGCGTTCGCTGGCGCCTGGAGTTCGCGGGGGTCTGGACGGGGATCCAACTGGCTCGCTTCCTCCCCACCGGCGTACACCAGACCGTCATTAATCCCATCGCCTGGACCGCCTGGCACCTGATGGCACAGCGCCGCGAAATCGCTCTGGACAATCTGCGCCACGCGCTGGGCGCCGAGATGTCCGACGCGCAGCTCACGGCCGTCGCCCGGCGCAGTTTCCGGCTGCTGGCCAACACGCTGCCCGAGGTGGTCAAGCTGCGTGACGCCCTGATGGGTCCCGGGGCGCGAGACCACCTCTACCGCCACGCGCCCCACCTCGTCGCCGTCTTTGAGAAGGCGCGCGCGCTGCACGAATCCTGCCACGGCTGCATCTTCGTCACGCCCCACCTCGGCAACTGGGAGCTGTTGCCGTACATCAGCGCGGCGCTGGACATCCCCATGGCCGTGGTGGTGCGTCCTCTGGACAACCCCCACATCGAGCGACTGCTCTACCAGAGCCGTCGCGACACCGGCCAGATGTTCTTGCCCAAGCGCAATTCCATGCTGCCGCTGCAGCACCTGCTCCGGCAGGGACGCTCGCTGGGCCTGCTGCCCGACCAGAGCACCATCAAGGGAGTCCCCGCGCCCTTCTTCGGCCGGCCGGCCCTGACCACGCCGGTGCCGGCGCTGTTGGCGATGCGCAACGAGCGGCCCATCGTCGTGGCCGCATGCTGCTGGCGGGACGACGGCCGATTCGTCGGCTACGTCAGCGACCCGATCCACCCGGCGCCGGACGCGGGCGAGAAGGCCGAGGTGCTGCGCCTCACCACAGCGATGAACCGCGAGATGGAAGCGCTGATCCGGCGCCATCCGGAGCAGTACTTCTGGATGCACCGACGGTGGAAGACGTACGATTGAACGCACGACCGCTGATTGTTGATAATCGATAGTTGATAATTGAGGGTACGTGCTTGTAATTCGTCATCGTCATCGTAATCGTGCTCGTAATCGTCATCGAGGCTCAAGGTGAATGGGTGAATGGGTGAATGGGTGAATGGGTGAATGGGTGAATGGGTGAAATGGGTAAATAGATAAATGGGTGAATGGGGGAACGAGGGAATTGGTGAGGGTCGCAAGCTTTCAACTGTAAGGGATACACGGAAAAGATCGCCGGTTCGCTGATTCACCGGCTCGCCTTCCTATCTATCTCCCGGCACCGCGCAGAAGTCCTCCAACCCAAGCCCCTCGGCCTGCAGGATCGCTTCGGCCGCAGCGGCGTCCTCGCGGCGGATGGCGAAGCGCCGGCTCCGCGTGAGGCCAAACATCGCGGCATCGAGCTCGTTGGCATGGACGACGCGCAGCCCCCGGTCCTCCAGCAGCGCCTGCAGGAGCCGGGTCTCCGACTCCGTGGCGCCCCGCAGGACGAGATAATCCTCGGACCATTTGTTCCACATGAGGCGGACTCCTCTTCCGGTGAGCACGCGGCGCATTGGCGGCCGGTCTGTGTCCAACGGTGATCCTGCCAGAATGCGAACGCCGGATTGACCGCGCGCGGGGCGGTCCGCCGCGTCAGTTGGCGTCGCCCTCGGGCAGCAGGAGGTCGGGTCCCGTCCCCTCGCCCTCGTCCGGCTGGTAGGTGGTGAGCACCGCCCGTTTGTTGACCTCGCCGAGCAGCGCCTCGAGGAACACCTCGAACCGGTGGAGCACGTCGACGAGCTCCGACCGGCCGGTGGCGATGATGATCTCCTCCATGAACTTTTCGAAGTCGTCCCAGTCGCGGTACATCAGGTACTTCAGCGACAGGTCGCGAAACAGGGCCAGGCGTTCGATGAGCCGGGTGATCTCCTCCTGGTCCACGCGCTTCTGGTAGTCGTGGATGAACTGGACGAGGCCGCGCAGGTCGTCGGGCAGTTTGAGCGATTCCTTGAGCCGGGTGGACAGGTTCTGGAAGATCTCGGAGCCGTCGAACTGGGCGTCGAACACCTGGGCGATCTGGACGATGGCGTTCTGCAGGCAGTCGCGGATCAGCCCGTGGCTGTTCTCCACCTTGACGAAGATCATCTGGGCCTGGCGCATGTACACGAGGCCCACCAGCTCGTGGTTGAACACCTTCTTGAGCTCCATCTTGAGGGCGTAGAGAATGGCGTCGATGCTGTCCACAAGCTGCCGCGGCAGGGCGGGGTTGGCGATGATTTTGTTTTCCATGAACTCCATGAGCAGATGGAGGTCAGAGCGGATGAGGACGAAGATCATCAGGGTGTTCTTCAGCGGCCGGTCCAGCTTCAGGGCCACCTCGACGAACTTCAGGTAGTTGACGATCCGGAACAGCTCCAGGAAAACCTTGGCCACGTGCTGGCGGAGCTGGTCGTCGGTGATGTTCTTGACGATGGCGGCCAGGCGCTTGTTGTGGATCTTGTCGTAGTGGGGCTTGAACTTGTACGTGATGAGCAGATCGATGTACTTGCAGCGCTTGATCTCACGGTTGAGGATCTTGCCGATGGCGGTGAAGGTCTGGTAGGAGATGTGGCTGCTCTTGGTGATGTCGATGAGCAGGGTGCGGATGTCGGACAGCGAGTCGAGCAGCAGGGTCATGCTGTCCTCGGGCGACGGCTGCTCGATGAGCTTCTCAAGGAAGGCGTCGAGGATGAAGTCCTTGCGCAACTCGTTCTCGATGTACCGCTCGAATTGGATCAGGTGCTGCCGCTCGCGGGTGAGGATCTCGGTGCAGATGTGGCTCATCCGGACCGAGACGCTGTGGACGATCTTGAGCTCCTCGGAAAAATCCTTGCTCAGGATCTCCTGCTGCTCGTACTCGGAGAGCGGATGGTTGCCGATGCGGAAGAACCGCTCGAAGGAGTTGATCCACATCTCGAGCTCGAACAGGTACTCGGCCTTCTTGTCCTTGCTCAGCTCGTCGAGCCACTCCTTGAGCGAGTGTGTCAGCGGCGAGCGCGTTTTCTCGCCCAGACTCGGGGCCAGTTCCACGTAGTCCAGGAGCGGTTTGAGATATTCCCGTTTGGCCATGACGACCACCTTGCGACTGGTGTGAACGCGCTCTGTTTATATCACAAATGCGACGGTTCCTCAATGAACCCGCGCGGGCCGGCCCGGCGGGGCGGGCACGCGCTCTGTGCGGCTGGCCAGGCGGCCGGAGTCGAGATGGAGCGTGTGCAGCTTGTAGCGCAGGCAGCCGGCGGCGTCAGGCTCGGTGGACGCCGGCGCGCCGATGATCCGCACGCCGCCCACCGTCCGGTCGAGGCTGTCGTGGGTATGGCCGTGCAGGATCGCCTTGACCCGGAACACCGCCGCCAGCAGCCGCAGGCAGCGCCGGTCGAACGGGTCGAGCTGCAGCGACCGGCGCTCCCAGAACGCCAGCGGCCGCTCCCCGCGCCGTCGACTGGTCGCCGGACGGGGGATGTTGGGCGAGTGGTGGATCAGGATCAGCTTGAGAGGCGCATCCTGGAACAACAGCAGGCAGCGGCCCAGCTCCGCGAGCTGGCGGCGGCCGATGCGGCCCACGGCGTTGTCCAGGCCGGTGGAGTTGCCGGCGTTGGCCGCGTCAACGGCGAAAAGCGTCAGTGCTCCGCCGATGCTTCGCACCCACGGGAAGGCCCATTCGTGACCGCCCAGCGCCAGACCCGCCCGGGCGCGGGCCCGGTCCTCGACGCGGGGCCGGTGACGGCGCGACCCCAGGCAGCAGACATCGTGGTTGCCCGGCAGCACGGCCATCCGATCCCGCAGGCCCGCGGCCGCAACCAGAGTCCAGAAGCGCTCCCATTCTGCCAGGTCGCCGTGGTCGGTCACGTCGCCAGTGACCACCACCAGGTCGCTGGCGCGGAGCGGCGGGTCCGCCAGCAGGCGCTCGAAGTGGCCGTTCATCCCGCGCAATCGGCCGAATAGCCGGGCTTCGGAACGCGGCGTGCGGTCGTCGACCGCCAGGTGCAGGTCCGACAAGTGGGCGATGGTGATGCGCCGGTCCACGAAACCCTCCCCCAGGCTTCATTGTCACCATGACAGCCGGAATCAATTGCCAAATAATACCAAATTTTGTGATTTATCTCACACTCTTAGTGTCAGAGATGTTTAAAATGTGTCCGCGGTATTGCACCCACACAGGCAGGCGGCATGAACGCGACAGACATGAGCCGGTTCGACGACCGGGAGGTGGCGCTCCCCCGGCCGCACTCCGTCCGCCTCTCGGCGGCCCAGCGGACCGCAAGCACCCTCAACGCCATTCATTTCCGGGAATTCACCCGCCATCTGCATCCCGATTCGGTGCTGGTGTTGCCCCCCCGCGACCTGCCCGGGATGGCGTACGTCCTGCGGCGCTGGCCGGCGGCGGCGGTCACCGAATGGGCGACCTCGCCGGAAGCGCCGCTCCCCGCCTGGATCGCGGAGTCACGTGAGCGCATTCTCGCCAGCCGGCGCTATGACCTCATCGCCTGTCCGGACGGACGCCACCTCCTGGCCGGCCTGGGGGACCGTCTCCACGCCATGGCCCGGCATCTGAACCCGTGCGGGTATCTCTACCTGCACCTGCCGCTCTCGGCCAATTCACCGACCTCCCCCGCTGCGCCGCCCCGCAGCGCCGATCCGACGCCCCTGCTCGAAGTGGTCGGCCGGTCCGGTCTGGATCTGGTCCGCTGGCACTGGACGTTCCGGCGCAACCGCGGCGAGCTGGCCGTGAAGGTGCTGGACCAGTTCGGCGCCCGCCGGCCCATTCAGGCCCTGGCCCGGCTGGCCCTATGGCCCGCCAGCCGTGTGCTGGTTCACCTCGACTCCATGGGTGAGGCCGCCGACGGCGCCGGCCTGGCCATCCTGCTGCAGCGGTCCGTCTGAACCCTTGTCCGGGGGTATCCAACCCCGCGGTCAATCCTTGGTCACGGTCGTTTTGGTCGTGGTGTCTCGCGTCGTCCCGGAGAAGGACGACGGCCGCCCCGTGGCCCGCGCCAGCACGCAGTTCTCCGCCAGCTTGCCCCAGCGGGATTTGGCGGGATCGTACGTCTCGACTGTGGCGGTGAAACGGTCCGCGGCGCGATCGTACCGGCCATTGAGTTGCAGCAGGGTCATATGCTTATCCATTTCGAGCGCGGTGCGTGACGTCCGGGTGAGTGTCAGCGGCCCGGCGGAGAGCCGGCCGTCCGCGGTGAGGGTGTAGCGCCCTTCGTAACCCAGAGGTACGCTGGACGTTTTGCCGCCGGAGACGACCGTCGCCAGGTACTTGGCCCGGACGCTGCCGTCCCGGTAGAAGGCCACCTGGATGTCGCCGCCACCTGTGGCTATCGCCGCCTGGCTGGATCCGCTGCTGCCCCGGGAGGCGCCCGCCGTCCCGGAGGCCTTCGCGATCGCCGCCGGACGCGGTAGCGACGCGGCGTAAAATCCGCTCAGTTCCCGTCCCGCCGGCAGGAACCACGCATCCTTGATGTCGGTGGGCGCCGAAGCAGTGCCGCGGGATTTCGTCGGTTCGCCCGCGGACGCAGCGCCGCGGGAACCTGCCGGCTGGGGCGACGGGGTAACCGGCTCCGGCTTGACGGTCCGGGTCTTGGGCATCCCCGGCTGCATCGCGGCCGCATGCGCCGCCACGGCCTGCTCCCCCCCCGACGGTGGAATCATCACGTTGGGCGGCTGGGCGTCCGGACCCGCCTTGAGCGAACCGGCCACCCCCCTGCAGATGGCCGCTCCGCGCTCAGACAGGTAGTGGGCGGCGGGCCCCGAGTAAGACAGCCAGATCCCTTTGTCCGCCTCCGTGATCATCGACGCCTGGCCCTGGAAGGCCACGCCTTGGCGGCTGAACGTCATGTTCATGGACACCGTCCGGCTGTCCCGGCTCACCGCGTCGGTGGTCTTGAGGTCGCGAATCTCCTGCCGGAGCTGATCCACCACGTCCTGAGCCAGGGCGGCGGGGCTCTTCTTCGCTGTGTTGGGCACAGAGATCATGAGCACTTCCTCGCCGCTGGCCTCCGAGACCGCCTGGATCGTGGATCCCCTGGCCTGGGCCGCCCACCCGGCCGGGTAGAAGAACGATAGCGACTTGTCGGGCGCGGTATACTTGATCCACTGCGGTTTGAGGCCGCGCCCGCCGCCGGGTTCGACGTTGAGCTCATGGGCGGGGTGGACTGTGGCCTGGCCGGACTTGGACGTGGTTTGCGCGGCGGTCCAATCCGCCCCGCCCAGCAGGCCCGCCGCCAGCAGCAGGCCGGCAGCCGGCAGGGACAGTCGGCGACTTCGCATCATGGCATGTCTCCTCGTAATGATCATTATGTGTATGATGCACTCGCTGAAGAAAAAGTAACAGGCTTTATCGAGGGATTTCCATTCGGGGATCGGACGCATGACATCGGATATCGGGCATCGGATATCGGACATCGGAATTCGGACATCAAATTTCGTGCTCGTAATCGTAATTGCAATCGTAATCGTGCTCGCAATCGAGCTGTTCGAAGGTTCAACGGTGATCGTGCGGGTACCATGATCCGGGTTCTCTGATCCAGACCCCAGAACCCAGGTCCGATATTCGAAGTCCGATATCCGAAATCAGTAAATCGGGAACGAGCCTCTAGCCTCTAGCCTCGAGTCTCGAGCCTCGATGACGATGACGAATTACGATTACGAGTACGATTACGAATCCGGCCAGTTCACCGATTCACCCATTCACCGATTCACCGGCTAATCCTTTCCAATGGTCGGGACCGCTCATTTTCGCCTGGCCGCGATGCCATATTTTTCCATCTTGTAACGCAGGTTGCGTTCGGTCATGCCCAGCGCCTCGGCCGCCCGGATCTGGACATGGCCGGCTGCCTCAAGCGCCTCGCTGATCCGGTGCCGTTCCAGCGCCGCCACCGCCTGCGGCAGCGGCAGATGGAACAGCTCGTCGGTCAGTGACGCGCCGCCCGCGCCGGTCAGCTCCGGAAAGTCTTCCGGCTGCAGCCGGCTGGTCCGCGCCAGCACCACCGCCCGTTCCACCATGTTCTCCAGCTCGCGGACATTACCGGGAAAATCATGGCGCATGAGCAGGTGCATCGCCTCCGGCGAAACGCCGTCGACCGGCCGGGCGTTGGCGGCGGCGAACGTGTGGATGAAATGGTCGATGAGGCCGGGGATGTCCTCCTTGCGACGCCGCAGCGGCGGAATCTCCAGGCGGATCACATTCAGCCGGTAAAACAGATCGCTGCGGAACTCCCCTCGCCGAGCCAACTCCGGCAGGTCCCGGTTGGTGGCGGCGATGAGGCGGAAGTCCACGGGGATGTTTTCATTGCTCCCCAACCGTTGGATGGTCTTTTCCTGCAGCACCCGCAACAGCTTGACCTGGAGCGAGGCGGGGATCTCGCCGATCTCATCCAGGAACAGGGTGCCGCCGGCGGCCTCCTCGAACCGGCCCAGCCGCCGGCGATCCGCGCCGGTGAACGCGCCCTTCTCGTGGCCGAACAGCTCGCTTTCCAATATGTGATCGTTCAGCGCCGAGCAGTTGACGGCGACGAACTTGCCGTCCGCCCGCGGCGAGGCGAAGTGAATCGCCCGGGCCAGCAGCTCCTTGCCGGTGCCGCTCTCGGCGATGATGAGGACGGTGGCGGTGGACTGGGCCGCCCGCAGCGCCACGTTGACAACCTCCTCCATCGCCCGGCTCTTGAAAATGATATTGGCGAACTCCTGCCGCCGCTCCAGGTTCTCCCGGAGGGCCTTGTTTTCTTCCAGAATTGTTTTCTGCTGCACGATCTTTCGGACCTTGACTTCCAGCTCATCCAGGTCCAGCGGCTTGGCCAGATAGTCGGCCGCGCCCTGCTTCATGAAATCCACCGCCCGCTTCACCGAACCGAACGCCGTGAAAAGGATGAACTGGACGAGCGGATTGGTGCGGCGGACATGCTCCAGAATGTCGGCGCCGGTGCCGTCGCCCAGCGTGTAGTCGGACAGCACCAGGTCGACCCGTTCCCGCTCGAGGACCCGAAAGGCCTCGGCCCGACCTGCAGCCGCGTGCACCGTATAGCCCAGGTCGCGCAGAAAGTTCGCCAGCAGCTCGCGCTGGTTTTTCTCGTCGTCCACCACCAGAATCGTCGCCCCGCTCATGTCAGGTCATCCTCCCCGATCAGGATCTTCACGACGCCGCCGCCGGCCGGGTCGTTGACCAGTTCCAGCCGCCAGCCGTGAGCGCGCGCCACTTCGGCGCTGATGCTGAGTCCGAGCCCGGTGCCGCCCGGGCGGGTGGTGAAGAACGGCTCCAACCCGCGCTGCAGCGCCTCCGGACTGAATCCCGGGCCGGTGTCGCGGACGGTCAGGCTGGCGCCTGCCGACGCGCGATCCGCCGTCACGCGCACCATCCCCGGCCCGGCTAGCGCCTCAAGGCTGTTCTTGACCAGGTTGACCAGCACGCGGAACAGGCTTTCCGCGTCGGCGCGCACCGTCAATCCGTCGGCAGCCGGCGTCTGCGCGACCTCCAGCACCGCCCCCTGCGCCGCCGCGCCGGCGGCGAACAGCTCCCGGAGCCGGTCCAGCAGCTCCACCACGGCGACCGGACGGCGCGCCCCGGCCGGCGGCCGGGCGAAGACGAGAAACTCTTCGATGAGCGTATCGAGCCGCTGGATTTCCTCTCGGATCACGGCCAACGTGTCCTGGCTGCGGGTGTCGGCGGTCTCCCGCAGCCGGCGCTGCAACGTTTGCACCGACATCGACAGCGCGTTGAGCGGGTTGCGGATCTCATGAGTCACCGCCGCCAGCGTCCGGCCCACCGCGGCCAGCCGGCGGTCGCGTTCCAGCTGCTCCTCCAGCGCCCGCTGCGCCGTCACGTCACGCAGCAGGATCATCGACAGGCTGCCGACGGGCGCGCCCTCGATCCCCGGCAGATCCTGACGGTGCACCTGGTACAGCGCGTCCGCCCAGCGGAGGTGGCCGCCTCCGGTTGCGTCCGCCAGGGCGGCGGCGAGCTCCGGCGACAGCGGCTCCCCCTCGACCGCGGCGAACTGTTCCGCCGCTTTCCGGTTGCGGTGCACCACCTGGCCGGTCCCGTCGACGACCACGAGCGCCTCGGCCATATGCTCGGTGATGTGGCCCGACAGGGCCAGCGTCTGCAGGTAGCGTGAGTGCAGATAACGATAATTCTGCACCGTAGTCAGCAAGCCCACCAGCAGGCCGCTGACAAGCACGAAGGCGACCCCCGCCAGGATTTCACGACGCTGCAGCGCCTGGATCTGGCCGCGGTAGAAATCGAGGTTCATACCCAGCCGGAACACGGTGGGATAATCCGGACGCAGCGCCAGGAGCACCACGACCTCCAACACCTCTCGCCCATCGCGCGCCACGAACCGCGCCTGCCGGCGGCCCGACTCGAGCACCTGGCGGAGCCCCGGGTCCTCGTCGAACGATTCCACCGCGGTGACACCCGGCGAGACGCTCACCGGCCCCTCCTCGTCCTGGATGACGAGATAGGCGATGTCCGGGTTGGCGGCCATAGAGGCCACCGCCTGACCGAGGCCCGCCTGGCGGCGGTAGGCATCCAGTTTCGCTGCATCGATGTTGACCACCACGGCGCCGCCGCCAGGGCGGGCGACAGCCACGGCGAACCGCTTCCTCTCGCCGAACCGGCTGTCGCGAAAGCCCAGCACCAGTTCCGCCACCTGCCCTCCCAGCAGCGGGCCAAGCACATCCGGTCCCAGATCGCGGGGCGCGGTCGCGCCGTCGACCAGCGGGTGCGAGGCCATCACCAGGCGCCCTGTGCGATCCACCACGTGAATCCGGAACAGCCCTAGGGATTCGGCCAGAGCGCCCAACTTCGTCGCCTGCAGACGTCCGTCGGCTTCCAGATGGGCGACCAACCGCGCCGACGCAGTCAGGCGCTCCACAGTTTCGTCCTGAAGCAGCTCGTACGACTCCAGGCTGAACGCGGCGGTCCGGGCCAGCGACTCGGCCAGCGTGAAGGCGTTGGCCTCGAGCAGGCGGCGCAGCTCCAGCTCCGTGCCACGATAATCGTGATAAAGAAGCCAGCCGAAGCCGACAGTCAGCAGCGGGAACAGGAAGAACAGCAGGCGCGGGGCGGGAAAACGGCTGGCGGTGGCGAGATGCGGCGTCATGGAGCGGACTCTTCCGCCTTCCAGGTGAGCGTGGCCGGCAGCTTGTAATCGGGCAGTGGCGTCCAGCGGCCCAACCGGCTGGAGACGGGCGTCCCCTCCAGCGACCGGAGCGCCGCGCCTTCCTGGATCACGGCCCAGCGCACGAGTAGCCCTTCCGTCTCGGTCCAGGTATACAGAATGGTCAGGGTGCGGTCCGCGCCGGCGGCGAACTGCTGGGGCGCCGTCGGCTCTTTCCGGGCTTCGAGTTGTCGGCGGGTATCCTTGTCCAGGCCCGGGATGTCGCCGGGCGTGCAGACCATTTTCAGCGATGCGTCGTCTGGAAGCGCGAGCACACCGTTCAGGACGGCCGCATGGCCGCTGACGAACTTTTTGGCCTGCTTCTGCCGGTAGCGCTGCTGGAACCGGTCGTCAATGCCGTCTCCGTCTTGGTCGTAAACCGTCTGGGAGCCCCAGCCGCCGTAATGGGGACCCGGCCCGCGGCCCGATCCGCCGCCCGATCCGCCGCCGCCCCGCCGCTGGGGCATAACCGCGGCCGTCAGGAGGATCAGGCTCACCAGGAAGATCGCGCACCGTTTCATGGCCGTGCTCCAGAAGCATTATAGCAGAAGGAGCGGCGCGGTCCCGAACGAGACCGCGCCGGTTCAAGTGAATCAGGGACGGTTACTTCCGGTTGCCGCAGGAGCCGTCACGCAGCCGCTGCCGCTGTCCGCCGCCGCTGCCGTTGGCGCCCGCCCCGGCCCCTTGGCCGGAACGATTCCGCTTGAACTGGCGGTCGCATTGGCCCTGGCCTTGTCCCTGGCCCTTGCCTTTGCCGCCGCGGTTCATCTTGCCATTAGGCTGTCCGGCGGCATAGTGGTCACACACGCCGTCGCCGTCGGCATCCACGAACAGGCGTCCCGCCGGACCGCCTGCGGCCTTGTCGACGGCCGGGGCTCCCATCGTCCCGACGGCCGGCGCACTCGCACTCTGGGGGGCATCGGCGGCATAAATCATACCCACGGTAACCAAGCTCAGCAGAGCGATGAGAGTCACGATCTTCTTCATGTCAAACCTCCATATTTCACATCGAATGGTCAATTCTTCTTCCATAGCGGCAGACCGTCCTCGCCCCGCAGGACGATGGCGGTGCCCACCGTGTGATTCACGACCTGGAACGCGATCCAGCGCGCCGGATCGGCCAGGCAGTTTGCGGCCAGGACCGTGACGACGTCACCCGTCTGGACGTCGAAGCTGTTGGCGGCCAGATACCATGCCGGCCCCATGGCGATGGCACAAGTCACGCCGTCGGCATCGGTGAGGGTGAAGCCGCAGGCGCGGGCACCCAGCGAGAAGGACGTCGCGATCACGCTGCTGGCGATCTCCCGCAGCGAGGCCAGGTCGGGCAGCTGGCAGGCGCCGCCGTTGTCGGCGCCGCCCTGACGGCCTCGGCCCCGGCCTTCTGCCGGCCCGTTGCCCGAGCCGTCGCACTCGCCGCCGGGCGTGCCGGAACGATCGCCCCGGCGGCCGTGGTCACCGAATTGGTACCGACGGCCACCGGTCCAGAGCGGCCGACCATCCTCGCCGCGCAGGACCAATTCCGTGCCGTCGGTGAGGTTGCGGATCACCGCCGCATAATAGACTTTCACCGCCGGATCCGTCGACGCGAACGCGTCCACCGCCACGGCGTCGCCTTCGGTCAGTTCGAATGCTTCCGAGTCGAACAACCAGTAGGGGCCCGCCTGGATTGTCACCGGCTCACCGGTGACGGGCGTCAGCACGAAGCCGGGCTGACCGGCGCCGGGTTCCGCCAGGATGGCGGTGATGGTCCCCTCGAAGTGAAACAGCTGGCTGGGATCCAGGTGCTGGATGGTCCCGCCTCCCGAACCGCCGTTGCCGGAACCGCCGTTTCCGTTGCCCTGAGCGGCAAGAAAGGCACTCAGAGCAACCACCAGAATTGCGCCGAACATCACATGCATCCGTTTCATGGGTTACCTCCGTTCAGTTTCTTCGCACGCTCCAGATGGAGCACCGCGCATGCCAATCATCGGAATACCTCGCAACACATTCATATCTAGTTATTTACATTCATTTGATCACTCGCCGCCAACCGACGGAATCGTCCGCCCGGCCGCTACCCGACCAATTGCGGTTCTATTGGATATTCGTTTATCTAATTGAATTGATAAGCGTTAAAGATTCCGACCAATCAGCCGTCCCAATTCGACGATTTCGTCGGGAGATGGTGAGACGCGATCCCGCTTTGCGGAAGGATTGAGGTGAAGGTTCTCAAGTCCTAAATTGTGGGTGCCGGGAACTGGATCTCGGGACCTGGGTGCTGGGACTTGGGGGCTGGGTTCTGAGAGTCAGGACCCAGAATCCCGGTCCCAGGTCCAGTTTCGATGTCCGAGGTCCGAAGTCCGTGTTACGGGAACGCGCCTCAATCCTCGATTACGAGCACGATTACGATGACGATTACGAGGATGAGCAAGAACGGGGAATTCCCTGTTATAATTTCGACCATCACATATTCAGCGAGGCGCGAATCGCATGCTTCACATCGGCGTTCTCTTCGGCGGCAAATCGGGCGAGCACGAGGTGTCGCTGGTCTCCGGCACCACGGTGATGGCCAACCTGGACCCGGCGCGCTACCGCGTCTCCGCCATCGGCATCCGCAAGGACGGCTCCATGGCCGCGCCGGACGAGGCCCGCCGCATGCTGCAACGGCCGCTGCCCCACGTGGCGTGCCCGGCGGTCATCCTCCGTTCCGCATCGGCCGGACGCTTTCTCGAGATCGCCGCCCGCGGCACCGACGGCGTCGAGACCACCTTCGATGTCCTCTTCCCCGTGCTCCACGGCACCTACGGCGAGGACGGCACCATCCAGGGCCTGCTGGACATGGCCGAGGTCCCGTGCGTCGGCTGCGGCGTGCTGGGCTCCGCGGCCGGCATGGACAAGGCGATCATGAAGCAGCTCTTCGCCGCAGCCGGCCTGCCCATGGTGCCCCACCGCACCGTCACCCGCGGCGACTGGCTCGCGGACGCCGCCGCCCTGGAGCGACGCCTCCTCGACGCGCTCGGCCTGCCGCTGTTCGTCAAGCCGGCCCGCCTCGGCTCCAGCGTGGGGATCTCGAAGGTCCGGGTGGCGGCGGCGCTGGGCCCCGCGCTAGCGCTGGCGTTCGATTATGACTACAAGGTGATCGTGGAGCTGGGCGTCCCCGCCCGTGAGATCGAGTGCTCGGTCATGGGCAACCAGGCGCTGCGCGCGTCGCTGCCGGGCGAGATCCTCCCCAGCAACGAATGGTACGACTACACTGCCAAGTACGTGGACAACCGCTCCGGCCTCCTCCTCCCCGCGCCGCTTGACCCGGCGCTCACCGAGCAGGTCCGGGAACTGGCGGTCCGGGCGCTGGCCGCCATCGGCGGCGAGGGCTACGGTCGCGTGGACTTCCTCCTGGACCGCGAGACGGGCAGTCTCTACGTGAACGAGATCAACACCATCCCCGGCTTCACCGAGATCAGCATGTTCCCGAAGCTGTGGGAGCTCACCGGTGTCTCCCTGCCTGCGCTGCTCGACGAGCTGGTGCGGCTGGCCCTGGAGCGCCACGCTTGGCGCGCCGCGCTCCGCACCAGCTACGGAGGCGCGTCATGACCGCCGCCGCGGACCGGCCGCTCCCCGAAGGGAAGCTGGATCCCGACCTGCTGGCCGAGCTGCTGCGGGCGCTGCCGCCGCCCGATGCGTCGGTGGTGGTGGGTCCGGCGGTGGGCGAGGACGCCGCAGTGGTCCGGGTCGGCACCGAACTGGTGGCGCTCACCACCGACCCCATCACCTTCGTCAGTGACGACGCCGCCGCCTGGCTGGTGCAGGTCAACGCCAACGACATCGCCGCCATGGGCGCGCGACCGCGTTACCTGACGGTCACTGCGCTCTTCCCGACCGGCGCCACGGCCGCCGCGGTGCGGGATAGCTTTCGCCGCCTCGCCGCGCACTGTCAGCGACTGGGGATCGCTCTCGTCGGCGGCCACACCGAGATCACCCGGGCGGTGACCCAACCGGTGCTGGTGGGCCAGATGGCGGGTGTCACCGACCGCCAGCGGCTGCGGCGCAGCCGCGACGCCCGGCCCGGCGACCGGATCCTGCTGGCGGGCGCCGCCGGCCGCGAGGGGAGCGCCATCCTGGCGCGGCACCGCGCGGCCGAACTGGCCGCGTTGTTCCCGGCGGAGGTGCTGGCCGATGTGGCGCGATGGGCGGAGCCGCCGGGGCTGTCGGTGGTGGACGCGGCGCTGGCGCTGGCCGAGATCGACGGCGTCCACGCGCTTCACGACGCCACCGAAGGCGGAGTGGCCGGAGCGGTGCGGGAGATGGCGTTGGCTTCCGGCGCCGGCTGCCGTCTGGTGCTGGAGCGCATCCCGGTCCGGCCCGAGACCTGGGCCATCTGCGGCGCCCTGGGTCTGAACTGGCTGGGACTCATCAGCTCGGGCCTGCTGGTGGCCGCCGTCGCCCCGGATGCGGTGGCGCTCTGCCTGGCGGCGCTGGCGCCCCTGGGCCTGCCGGCCGCCGACGCCGGCGAGATTCTGCCCGCGGGCTGCCTATTGGAACATGGCGGCGTCGACGCTCCGCTGCCGGAGTTCGCGGTGGACGAGATCGTGAAGGGAATCGGTGAATCGGTGAATGGGCTGGATATTGGGAACGTACAGCGTGCAAGAAGAGACGGGGAGCTGCGTCTACAGGACGAACGCTCTGAAATTTAGGAACGGAGGCACACCATGAGCACATCGCGACACGCGGCCATGGCGGCCGGAGTGCTGCTGGCGGTGGCGCTGCTGCTGGCCTGCATGACGTCACGCGAGGGGGCGCCCGCCCCCGAGCTGCAGGAATCGAAGACCGTCGCCGCCGACGGCGGCGCGGCGATGGCCGCCCCGCCCGGGGAGCCGGCCGCGGCCCCGAACACGGACAAGGCCGCCCGGCGCGAGGACGTGCAGCGCCCCGTCGAGGCGACGAAGAAAAAGATCATCAAGACCGCCGACGTCCGCATGCAGGTGGCCGACTACGCCGCCTGCCGAAAGGCGATCGACGCTCACGTGACCGCCCACGGTGCATACATCGCCTCGGAGAACGAGAACAACGACGGCCACACCCTGGAGAACACCCTCGTCATCCGGGTGGAGGCCGAGCGCTTCGACGCGCTCCTGGCCGCACTGGCCGGCGAGGCGTCCTACCTCCACACCAAGTCGGTCAACGCCCGCGACGTGACCGAGGAGTACGTGGACGTGGCGGCCCGCCTCCGCACCCGGCGCGAGGTGGAGGCGCGGTACGTCGAGATCCTCCGTCAGGCCCGCACCATCCCCGACGTGCTGGCGGTGGAGAAGGAGCTGCGCGTGCTCCGCGAGGAGATCGAGTCCGCCGAGGGACGGCTCAAGTACCTCAACGACCAGGTGGACTACAGCACCATCCGCCTCACCGTGTACCAGACGCTCGCCTTCGCGCCGGCGCCCGGCGAGGGCATCGGCTCCCGGCTGCTGGCGGCGCTCCGCGAGGGCTGGTCCGGCCTGGTCACCCTGTTCGTGGGGCTGGTGTACATCTGGCCGTTCTGGGTGCTGGTGGGCATCATCGTGTGGCTCCTGGTCCGCTACCGCCGCCGGCTGCTGGCCCGCCGCGCCGCCGCCCAGCCGGCTGCCGGTGCGCCGAAGAGCTGATCGACGGGATCGCGACATGCCGATGGCATCCGTCGAACGCTACGAGTTCCATACCCACACGCTGCTCAGCGACGGCGACCTGATTCTGTCCGAGCACGTCCGCCGCGCCGAGAAGGCCGGCGTGACGGTGCTCGCCGTGACCGACCACGCCGACGCCAGCAACCTGGAGGATCTGCTGAAGGCCTACCGGCGCTTCATGGAGCTGGAAGCCGCCCGCTACGCCGTGCGGGTGATCCCCGGCGTCGAGCTGACCCATGTGCCGCCCGACCTGATCGACGAGTTGGCCCGCCAGGCCAAGGCGCTGGGCGCGCGGGTGGTGGGCGTGCATGGCGAGACCATCGTTGAGCCGGTGGCGTCCGGGACCAATCGCGCCGCCGTGACGTCACGCCACGTGGACTTTCTTGCCCACCCCGGCTTCCTCTCCGTCGAGGAGGCGCGCGCGGCGGCGGCCGGCGGCGTCTGCATCGAGCTGACGGCGCGCCAGGGGCACTGCCTGACCAACGGCCACGTGGCCCAGGTGGCCCGCGCGTCCGGTGCGGCGCTCATCGTCAACTCCGACGCTCACGCCCCCGAGGACCTGATCGACGCCGTGTTTGCGTGGCAGGTGGCCCGGGCGGCGGGCCTGTCCGACGCGGAGGCCAACACCGCGACGCTGACCAATCCCCGACGGCTCTTCGAGCGTATATCCACTGCTGATGGTTGATCGTTGATGGCTGATGTGCGAAGGTTCGTGCTCGTAATTCGTAATCGTCAATCGTAATCGTGACCGCACGCGTCATCGATGGGGGCGCGGGATCGGATCAAACAGCCATTGCGGCAAGCACCCGACCCTTTCGGGCCGCGCGCGTGCCGCAATGCGCGCAGGAGTTGTCGCTGTTGGAGACGCTTACTTCTTCGCCGGGGTCGCCGGAGCCGCCGGTGCGGCGGCGGGATAGGTCTGGTTGTAGAGGGCGATGACCGTATCCGTCACGTCGGCACCCGGGTTGAGGAAGGCGATGACCTGGGGGTTGAGGTAGAGGATCGCCGCATACTGGTTGTCCTGCGCGAATTTCTGGAACAGGGGCGCCATCTTCGCGTTCATCCGCTTGGTGAAGTCCTCGATCCGCTGGTTGAAAGCCTTCTTCAGGTCCTCGGAGCGTCGCTTGATCTCGGTGTCCAGGGCGTCGATCTCGCCGATCAGCTCGTCCCGCCGGGCGTCGGTGAGGACGTTCTGCTGGCTGCGGAGCTGGTTCTGCTTTTCCTCCAGCAGGCGGGCCCGTCCCCGGACCTGGTCGTCCTGAGCCTTGGCCCAGTCCATGATCTTCTGGTACTCAGCCTTACCCTCGTCGGTGCTCACCACCGCCCGGTTGGAATCGATGAACCCGATCTTGGACTGCGCCCATGCCGGCGCCGCCAGCACCGCCAGGATCGCGATGACGCACATGCTCGCTCTGTTCATGGACCGTCTCTCCTTTTTGGAATCACCCGGGGAACGGCTCGCCGGGCGCAAAATCGGCCGCCCGACGCCGGGGCCGGCGGGTCGGGCTCCGTCCCGACCGGTTATGATAACGGGCGCGACGTCGTGGTTTCAACCCTTTTGTGCTTCCCCGCCGCGGCCGAACCCAGCCGGCTGGATAGATGTACGGATCCGCCGCGGTGATGTTTCGCTTGCGCCGCCATCCGAAACGGCCGATACTGAGTCGGAGCCGGCCGGAACGGCCGGCGCGGCGGAGGACCCGTGCAGGGACGCCTGTCATCCGTATGGTTGAATGATTACATCCGCAACCGGGGCGGCGTACTCACCGTGGAACGGCGGACCGTCATCGCCGGCTGATGAAGCGCGTTCAAAGGGCCGTCAGGTCTGACGGCCGCGCCCCCGAACCCGGCGGCCTACACCCGGGTGGATCTTGCGGACGGACTCACCGTCTACCTCGCGCCCGAGGTGCTGGCCCAACTGCGCCCCGGCGTGCGGAAGCTTCTCATCCACATCCAGGACTACGGTCGCTTCTGGCTTCACCTGGAGCCATGACCGCGGCGGTCGACGCGCGCTGCCTCACGCCGGCAGCTTCGCTCGCGCGAACTCCAGGCCCAGCGCCTGGAGCTTGGCGTCGGCGGGCCGGGTGGTCGCGGGATCCCAGTCACGCTTGGCGTAGTACTCGGCCATCAGCCGGTCCCACGCGTCGCGGGCCACCACCGCGCCCTTGCGCGGACCCATCGTGAGCGGCTCCTCGAAAAAGCGATCCGGGATGCTGTCGTCGGCCCGGCGGAAGCCCTCGCGGTAGTTGAAGCACTTCTCCAGGTTGAACACCCGCTCGCCGGCGGCGACGTAATCCGCATCGACCCAGCCGCGGCCGGAGATCGATTCCAGCACCTGCTCCACCAGGCCGGCGGCGTAACCGCCCCGGGCGAAGAGGCACACGCCGACGGAATCCACCAGGGCGGTCCCGTTCTGCCGGTCGGAGGTGAATCCGTTCAGGTGGCAGGCGCCCCGGTTGGAAGTGGCGTAGCTCACTCCGTAGCCGGGCTGCACATGGACGTTCCACGCCGCGAAGCCGTGCCCCTTGCTGTGGATGGCGAACTTGGCGGTCTCGCGCCCCATCCGGCCGGCCAGGTGGCGCACGCCCCGTGCGGCGGCGTCGCCGACGCCCTCCCGGTGGGCGATCCGGTGCAGCAGCTCGATAGTGGCGTCGACGTTGCCCCAGGCCAGGTCGAGGCCGTCCAGGGCGTCCCGGTCGATGCAGCCGCGCTCGTACGCTTCCATGAGGAACCCGATCACTCCGCCCACCGAGATGATGTCGAGCCCCAGGTCGTCGGCGTGCCGGATAGCCCGCTGCACGCCGCCCAGGTCGCCGATGAGCAGGTTGGCGCCCAGCATGGTGCCGGTCTCGTATTCGGGTCCGTCGTGGACGAGACCGGGGTACGGACCGTCGGCCACGCGGCCCGCCTTCTTGCAGGCCAGCGGGCAGGCGTAGCAGGCGAAGTCCCGCTGCCAGACGGCCCGCCGCGCCGCCAGGCCGCCGATCCGCTCGATGTGCTCGAACGTCCCCTCGCGGAAGTTGCGCACCGCCTGGGTGCCGTTGTCGCTGGATGCCACAAGCGCCGAGCCGGTGCCGTAGCGCCGCCAGTTCTCGGTGCCCGGCGTGCCGTGGAAGCCCGCGCGAGCCTTGTCCAGTGCCTCCAGGAACCGCTTATGGGCGGCCACGTCGGGCTGGCGGGAGCCGCGCACGGCGACGGCCTTCAAGTTCTTGGCGCCCATCACGCAGCCGGTGCCGGCGCGGCCGGCGGCCCGGGCCGCGGTGTTGATCACGGAGGCGTAGGGGACGAGGTTTTCACCGGCGGGGCCAATGTAGCAGGTGCGGAAGCGCCGATCGCCCAGCGCCGCAGTGAAGGCGCGGTCGAAGGCGTCGGTGCCCATTCCCCAGTACTTGCCGGCGTCGCGGATTTCCACCCGGTCGTCGTCGACGTACAGGTAGACCGGCGCCGCCGCCCGCCCCCGCACCAGGATGCCGTCGTAGCCGGCGAAGCGGATCTCCGGCCCGATGAATCCACCCATGTTCGAGTAGCTCACCGTCGACGCGTGCCGGTGGGGCGAGGCGACCGGCGCCGTGATGGGGGATTTGGTGACCACGCAGGTACGCGAAGCGGACGGCAGCGGGAAGCCGGCGAACGGCCCGGGCATGAACAGCAGCGGGTTGTCCGGCCCGAGGGGGTCGGCGCCCGGCTCGGGGAGCAGGTCCCACAGCAGCTTCATCCCGAGGCCGCGGCCGCCGATGAACTGTTCATAGTCGGCGGCGGGGATTTCCCGCCGGCCGGTGCGGCCCGTCGACAGGTCCACCTCCAAAACGGATCCCCAGTATCCCGGTAGTCGGCTCATCGGACGTCACCTCCTTGCGCCGGCCCGTACCAGCGCGCGATCAGCTCCACGGCGATCCGCTCCGGCGGCAGCGCGTAGTGCCGGCCGTCCAGGCCGCCCTTGATGTAACTCAGGGCGCCGTAGGGACAGAGGGCGACGCACTGCGGGTCGCCGCCGCACAGGGTGCACATCCGCTCCGGGCGGTTGGTCTCGCGGTTGGGGATGATGGCGCCCACCCGCTGCGTCCGGCACGCCTCGGCGCAGGCGTCGCAGGCGATGCAGCGTGACGGATCGTTGCGCACCGTGAGCAGCTCCGGATCGCGGTACAGCGCCCGCAGGCCCTCGGCGTCGGGCTCCACAGGGCAGGCCGCCACGCACGGGTTGTCGCGGCACATCACGCAGACCACCGGCACGTCGGCGTCCGGATTGAACGCGTGGACCCGGATGTTGGACAGGTACGGGTTGCCGAGTCCCCGCAACTCCTCGCCGTCCACCGTGACCGGGTGGTTGAACTGGGCGCAGGCGGTTTCGCAGGTGCGGCACCCGGTGCAGCGGTTGTAGTCCACCAGGATCATAGCGTAAACCGGCCGCTGGGCCGGCCCCTGGGCCCATAGGGCGCGCACGCCGCAGTGGCCCACGGCCAGGCCGGCCCCACTCCAGGCGGCCAGGCGGATGAAGGTGCGCCGGTCGGCTCGCACTCCGCCGCGCAGGTCCAGCGCGGTGAGCGGCCCCGGCGATGGTTCGGACGCACTCATGGCAGCCACCTCCTCGCCGTGAACCGGACCGGGCCCGGAATCCCGGCAGTCATGATCGGATACGCATCATTATACTAAATCGGCAGTTTCAGAAACGGCGGCCCGGGACGCAGACCGGACGTTCGGATGGATTCTTCAAATCTCAATCGCCGGTGAGCCGGATGTCGAGACCGCCCACGGCCGCCGGGGTGATCCGGAGCCGGCCGGCCGCCTTCTCGCCGAGCATCCCCTTGCCGGCGAGGAACTGTTCCGCCCGCGCCAGCGATTTCACCCGGACCTTCACGTATTGGACACCCGGGGCGGCCGCTTCAATAACCCGGAGCCGGGGGCCGGCGGGAAAGGAGAAGGCCAGTCTGTTCGGACTCTGAGGCCCCGGAATGAGCCGCGTCCACGGCGGCGCCGCCGCTGCAACCGATCCTACGCCAAGGACGATCTCCTCCACGGCGGAGACACCCAGCGGCCCGCCGTCACGTCGGGCCAGTTCCGCGGCGGCCGCCGCGCGCTCCGCGGCCACCTTCACCCGAGCGACGTAGTCGCAGACGAAGACGAAGACGCTCTCAGGCGGGAGGCCGGCGAAAAAGACGTTGATCCAGATGACGTGCTCCTGCCCGCCGGCCGTGTATTTGACCGGGACCGGCTCAGCGTGGGGGATGCCCCGGCGGTCCATCGCCGCCACCGCAGCGGCGGCGTCGCCCGCGGGCTCGAAGGCGATCCCCTTGAACTCCGTCGCCGGCGGGGCACCGGCGGGCGTGGGCATGGTCACGAATTCGATGGCAGCATTGCCGAGCGTCAGGCCGCCGCTGGCGAAGCCGCCGTACCGCTGGTAGGGCCACGCCTCGGGGAGCTGGAAGTCGTCCCGGAACAGCCGGAACAGCCGCTCGGATTCCGCGGACTGGATGAAGAAATGGTCGATCTGCGTCAGCATGGGGGTCTCCTGTTCCGCCGGACGGGCGGCGACCGATACGGACATCAGCACCACGACGGTGCGGATCAAGCGCTGCCGACTCATCGCCCCTCATTCATACTACAGAAACCACCCGCCGGCCAGACCCTTGACGGCTTTCTATCGGCCGGCGCCCGGGGCGTGGCTGCCGTTGCAGGTCGTGCTCGCCGTCGTAGGCCGCGTCCAGCGGACGCGGCCTACGGCGGAATCCAAAACGGCGTCGAACCGCCGCACTTCTTCGCGCCGGGGTGAGCCACAGGATCCGATGACGAGCACGATTACGATGACAATGACGATTACGAATTACGAACACGAAATCCGAAGTCCGCTGTCCGCGTTACGGGAACGAGCCTCGAGTCCCGAGCCTCTAGCCTCGAAAATGAAACCGGCCGGGACGCCGCAAGGCGTCCCGGCCGGATGCAGTCAAGCAGAACGATCAGAGCCTGAACTCGCCGCGGACGAAGGCCGCGCCGGTTTCCAGCGCCTTGACGTTTTCGGCAATGAGCTTTTTTGCCTTGATGAAGGCAGGCAGGCCCTTGATCGCCGTATCCATGCTGATGAGGCCGGTCTTCTGGATGAACGCGCCCAGCACCACCATGTTGGCGAAGCGGATGTTCCCCAACTGCGACGCGATCTCCGACGCCGGGATGGGCAGCCATTCCACGTCCTTGCGGCTGGGCTGGATGTCGATCATGGAGGTGTTGTAGATGAGCAGGCCGCCGCGCGCCATTTCCTTTTCGAACTTCTCCAGCGACGGCTTGTTAAAGGCGACACAGACAGTGGACGCGCTCACCAGCGGCGAACCGATGGGCGCGTCCGAGATGTTCACGTGGCAGTGGGCGGTGCCGCCCCGCATCTCCGGACCGTAGGAGGGGAGCCAGCTCACGTTGTACCCCTCCATCATCCCGAGTTGGGCCATGGCCACGCCGAGCAGCAGCACACCCTGGCCGCCGAAGCCGGCGATCTTGATCCGCGGGTTGCGGTACTGCTCGGGCACCTTGGGCCGGGCCGCCGGCGCCGCCTCCTCCTCGAGCGGCAGCTCGATGAGCTGGAGCACGTCGGCGTCGGAACAGGTCACATCCGGGGGCGCCCAGCCCTCCGCCTCGGCGGATTTATCGCGGAACACCTGGACCGGATAGTAGGGGAGCATCTTTTCCTCGATCCACTTCAGCGAGTCGGGCGCCGACACCTTCCAGCCGGTGGGACACTGCGCCAGGATCTCCACAAAGCTGAAGCCCTTTCCCTGCACCTGGTTCTCGAGCGCCTTGCGGATCGCCTTGCGCGCCTTGGCGCGGGCCCCCGGCGAATGCAGCGAGACGCGCTCCACGTAGACGGGCGCCTCCAGAGCCGAGATGAGCTCGCACATCCGGATGGGATACCCTTCGTTGTGGATGTTGCGGCCGCGCGGCGAGGTGGTGGTCTGTTGGCCCACCAGGGTGGTGGGGGCCATTTGCCCGCCGGTCATGCCGTAGATCGCGTTGTTGACGAAGAAGACGGTCAGCCGCTCGCCGCGGTTGGCCGCGTGGATGATCTCGTCGCCGCCGATGGCGGCCAGGTCGCCGTCCCCCTGATAACTGATGACGATGGAGTGGGGGTTGATCCGCTTGATGCCGGTGGCCACCGCCGGGGCACGGCCGTGGGCGGCCTGAATGTTGCCCACGTCGAAGTAGTAGTAGGCGAACACCGAACACCCCACCGGGGAGATCAGGATGGTGCGCTCGGTGAGCTTCAGGTCGTCCAGCGCCTCGGCGATGTACTTGTGGGCGATACCGTGACCGCAGCCGGGGCAGTAGTGGGTGACGGCCTGGTTGCCGCTCTTGCGGGGATACTCGGGATAGAAGCTCGCGGGCTTTTCGAGGTATTTTTCGTACATGGCTTCCTCCTAGAGCTTCCGGATCACGCCGAGCAGTTCCTGCGCCGACGGGACCGAGCCGCCCATGCGGCCGTAAAATTTGACCGGCTTGCGACCCTCGACGGCCAGCAGGACGTCTTCCACCATCTGCCCATTGGACAGTTCCACCACCTGGATTGCCTGGACCCGCTCGCACAGCTTCTGGATCCGCTTGGCGGGGAACGGCCACAGCGTCACAGGACGGAGCAGCCCCACCTTGATCCCCTGCTCTCGGGCCAGATCCACCGTCGTGCGCAGGATGCGGCTGATGATGCCGTACCCGATGACCAGCAACTCGGCGTCCCGGGTACGGTACTCGTCGACCAGCACCTCTTTCCGCTCGATCTCGGCGTATTTCTTCTGGAGCTTGCGGTTGTGCTCCTCGAGCTCATCGGGATCCAGATAGATCGAGTTGATCAGGTTCTTCCGGGTGGCGTCGTCGCCGTGCACCCCCCAGTCGTGGCGTTTCGGATGCTGAACGACGGTCGGAAAGTTCACCTGCTCCATCATCTGGCCGATATAGCCGTCGGTCATCACGTAGACCGGTGTGCGGTACTGGTCAGCCAGATCGAACGCCTTGATCGTGAGATCGCACATTTCCTGGGCGGAGTTGGGCGCCAGAACGATGCAGCGGTAGTTGCCGTGGCCGCCGCCCTTGACCACCTGGTGGTAGTCGGACTGCTCGGGGGCGATGTTGCCCAGGCCCGGGCCGCCGCGCATGATGTCGGCGATGACGCAGGGCAGCTCGGCGCCGGCGCAGTAGGAGACGCCCTCCTGCTTGAGCGAGATGCCCGGCCCCGAGGAGGCGGTCATGACGCGGACGCCCCCGCCGGCGGCGCCGTACACCATCTGGATGGACGCAATCTCGCTCTCCGCCTGGATGAACGTCCGGCCCACCAGGGGAAAGTACTTGGCCGCGGCTTCGGCGATTTCGCTGGCCGGGGTGATGGGGTAGCCGAAATAGGCCTGACACCCCGCCAGGATGGCCGCCTTGACGACCGCTTCGTTGCCCTTGATCAGTTCTCTTGGCATGGCTTCCTCCCGCTCATTGCGCCTGCTTGGCCAGGCGGTAGACGGTCACCGCCCCGGGCTCGGGGCAGGCATAGAAGCAGGTGCCGCATCCCGTACAGCCGCTCCCCTTGTACTGGGCGGGGTGGTACCCCTGCTTGTTGATCACGGTCTTGGAAAATTCGATCACCTGGACCGGACACGCCACGATGCACAGGCCGCAGCCCTTGCATTCGTCGACGGAGATCTCGAGCCGGCCCCGGTCGAGCTTGTCAGTCATGAAACACCCCCGAACGGTTGGATTGTGGGGGCCGCCCCGCCGCGCAAGCGGCGGGGCGGCGGATATCACGGGGCGGCTTCAGCCGCCCGTCCGGCTACTTGCGCCGCGGCTTCAGGAAGCGGCCCAGGACGTCGGCCAGGTCGGGCGAGCCGATTTCCTGCAACTCGTACATCACCCGGACCGTCGGGTGCTTGATCTTGCACACCCGACGCAGATCGATGGGCGTGCCGATAACCACCAGGTCGCACGGCGTGTTGTTGATGGTCTTCTCGAGGTCCTTCACCTGCTGGCCGCCGTAGCCCATGGCCGGGAGGAGGCCCTCCACTTCGGGGTACTGGGTGAAGGTTTCCACCAGCTTGCCCACCGCATACGGCTTCGGATCCACCAGCTCGGCGGCGCCGTACTTCATGGCCGCCATGACCCCGGCGCCGTAGTCCATCTCGCCGTGGGTGAGGGTCGGGCCGTCCTCGACCACCAGGACGCGCTTGCCGTGGATGGCCCCGTAATTTTCCACGAAGAGCGGGCTGGCCGCGTCGATGACGACGGCCTTGGGATTGGCCTCGCGGATCGACGCGCGCACTTCCTCGATCCCGTCGAGGTCGGCGGTGTCGATCTTGTTGATGATGATCACATCGGCCCGGCGCAGATTGGTCTCGCCCGGGTGGTAGGCCAGCTCGTGGCCGGCCCGGTGCGGGTCGACCACGACGATTTCCAGGTTCGACTTGAAGAACGGGAAGTCGTTGTTGCCGCCGTCCCACAGGATGACATCGGCCTCCTTCTCGGCCTGCCGCAGGATCGCCTCGTAGTCCACGCCGGCGTACACGATGACGCCCTTGGCGATGTGCGGCTCGTATTCCTCCATCTCCTCGATGGTGCACTTGTGCTTCTTCAGATCCGCCAGCGTGGCGAACCGCTGGACGGCCTGAGCGGCCAGGTCGCCGTACGGCATGGGGTGCCGGATGGCCACGACCTTCTTGCCCAGCGCCTGCAGCGCGCGGACCACCGCCCGGCTGGTCTGGCTTTTGCCGCAACCGGTCCGGACGGCGCACACCGACACCACCGGCTTGGTGGACGTGACCATGGTGGCGTCGGGGCCGATGAACCGGAAGTCCGCCCCCTTGGCCAGCACGCGCGAGGCCTTGTGCATGACCACGTCATGGGGCACGTCGCTGTAGGCGAAAATCACCTGGTGGACCTTGTACTTGTCGATGAGCTGCTCCAGCTCGCGCTCGTCGTAGATGGGAATCCCTTTCGGATACAGCTTCCCCGCCAGCTCCCGGGGATACTTCTTGCCGGAGATGTCCGGGATCTGGGTGGCGGTGAAGGCGACCACCTCATACTGGGGGTTGTCACGGAAGCAGGTGTTGAAGTTATGAAAATCGCGCCCGGCGGCGCCCATGATCAGCACGCGAATCTTGTCAGCCATGTTGTCCTCCTCTTGATATTTGATTTCAGGCCCTCGGATCCGGATTGGGGGGGCAGCCCCCCGAGTTCAGCTCAGCGGGCCGATCCTCTGAGTGAAGAACGAGACGGTGAGTTGGCGTTTCCGTTCCATATGTCCGCTCCGGGTCGGCGGCACGGCGCCGCGCTAGTCCAGGAGATGGGAGACCAGACCGTCCTTGAGTTTCGGCTCGAACCAGGTCGACTTGGGCGGCATGAACCGGCCGGCGTCGGCGATGGCCATCAACTCGTCGACGGAAGTGGGGTAGAGGGCGAAAGCCACCGCCGCCTCGCCGCTCCGGACCAGCCGCTCCAGCTCGCCGATGCCGCGGATGCCGCCGACGAAGTCGATGCGCTTGTCCTTGCGCGGATCGCCGATCCCCAGCACCGGCGCCAGCAGGTTTTCCTGCAGGATGCTCACGTCGAGGCTGCGCACCGGGTCGTCCGCGGGGAACGTGCCCGGCCGGGGTGACAGGCGGTGCCACCGGCCGTCGAGGAACATCCGGAACTCGTGGCGGCGCTCCGGCCGGCCCGAGTCCGCGGGGGCCACGTCGAACACCGGCTGCAGCCGGGCCAGGAACGCGGCCGGGTCGAGCCCGTGCAGGTCGTGGACCACCCGGTTGTAATCCATGATCTGGAGCTGGTTGTGGGGGAAGATGTAGGCCAGGAAAAAGTTGTAGTCCTCGCGGCCGGTGTGCCCCGGGTTGCCGTCCCGGCGCATCCGGCGCACCCGCGACGCGGCGGCCGACCGGTGGTGGCCGTCGGCGACGTACAGGTGCGGGATCTGGCGGAAGATGGCGGTGACGTCCGCGATCCAGCCGGGGTCGGAAACCACCCAGAACCAGTGTTCGATGCCGTCGGCGGAGGTGAAGTGGTACTCCGGCTCGCGGCGGCAGGCCGACTCGATTTTGGCGTCGAGGTCGGTCCGGGCGTGGTAGGTCAGGAAGACCGGGCCGGTCTGGGCGTTGAGCTCGCTGACATGGCGGGTGCGGTCGTCTTCCTTGTCCTGCCGGGTCAGCTCGTGCTTGCGGATCACGTCGGCGTCATAGTCGTCCACCGACGCGCCGGCAGCCAGCGAAGTCTGGATGTGATCCCCCATCCGCTGGCGGTAGATGTAGAGGCTGTCGGCCGCATCCCGGAACAGCACACCGCTGGTGATCAGTCTCTGGAAGTTTTCCCGGCCCTTGCGGTAGACGCGATCGTCGTACAGGTCGATGCCGGGGGGCAGATCGATCTCGGGCTTGCCCACGTGGAGGAAGGAGTAGGGATTGCCGCCCGCCATGGCCCGGGCCTCCTTCGATGACAGGACATCGTAAGGGGGCGACGCTACCTGCTCCACCAGGTGCCGCACCGGCCGGACGCCTCGAAACGCCTTGATCACCGCCATCGCTTCACTCCCGAAAGATCTGATTACAGTCGGAATATGAAAGTGTACCGAGGCTGCAATCCAAAGTCAAACACAATCACGCTGACCGACGGCGCGGCGCACCAAGACGCCAGCCGGTGGCGGATTCTCGGCGGTTCTCAGAGGAAGGGTGGATCGGCCGGGAGTCAGACCCTGGAGCTGAGAACGCGCCGGCGGATCAGCTCGTCGCTCACCCGGAACCGGACCAGGCGGTTCTCGCGCAGACTTTCCAGCTCGTTGGAGGGGATGGACTTGAATTCCATGTACAACGATTTGAGATAGGTGTAGTAGTTCTCCAGCGGCGCAAACGCGTGGTAGATGGAAAACTTGCGCCGGTGGCCGTAAAACGTCTTGAGGAAACGGATCAGGGTGTTCCAGCGCACCGGGTGCTCCAGATCGGGGGCGAAACCGCCCTTGGAGAAAAAATTGTGAGCGCGGGCCTCGGCTTCAAAATGGAAGCGGTACGGGTACCAATACTCCCCCTGTTTCATGTAGCAGTTGTAGGTGTCGATCACCACCAATTCGCCGCTGACTTCGGGCACGCGGTCCCCCTCCCGGCCCTGCACCAGGCTCAGCAGCAGGCTCGCGTCCACGGCGATGGGCACGCCGCGCAGCAGGTAGTTGTATACGTCGTTCTGCTGGACCAGGCAGCTCTGCCGGTCCACGTAAATTTCCATGGGATAGTTCTGGATGTCGCAGAAGAGCTGCACGTGCTCCAGCACGCTCAAACGATCGGATGGCAGAAGGAGGCGCTTGTCGTTCATACGCGCCCTATTATACCAGAGAACGGCGGCGCCGTCAGGCTTCTCATACGCCCGCACCAGCGGACGCCGTCAAGTCCTTGTGATATATGCGGAACCGCTTGTAGCACTTGGAGCCGAGCATCTCCGCGGCGCGGTTCATCATGACGTTGTCTTCGAGCACCCAGCCGATCTCCGCGTGATGATAGCCCGCCGCCGTGCCCCGAGTGACGATGTCGTGGTAGAGCGCCGCTGCAAAGCCCATGCTCTGGTACTCCTTCAGGGAGCCCATGGCCAGCACCCGCAGCACATCCAGCCGCCGCCTGGCGCGTAGCAACCGGAGCCAGCCCAGCGGCAGCAGGCGGCCGCCCAGATCCTTGAGGATCAGATTCAGCTCGGGGAGCGCCAGGAGGAAACCCACCGGCTCGCCACCGCGCTCGGCGATGTAGACGACGCGGGGGTCCACCACCCACTTGAAGTCCGCGGCCATGGCGGCGATCTCCTCGCGGGACATGGGCACGAAACCCCAGTTGCTGCTCCAGGCGTCGTTGTAAACCTTGAAGATCCGGTCGATCTCCTCGTCGAGGCGGTCCATCCGGATGTCGCGCGTGGTCAGGCCGTACCGCTGCATCAGCCGGCCGGTGACGCTGGCCAGCTTCTCCGGGAAGGGGTGGTCGTCGCTGAGCCAGTACGCCAGCAGGTCCTTGGCCTTGACGAATCCCGCCGCCTCGATCAGTCCCGCGTAGTAGGGATGGTTGTATGGCATCATGAACGCCGGCGGGCGGTCGAAGCCCTCGATGAGGAGGGCGCACTCGTAATTGGTGGAGGGGCTCACCGGCCCCTGCAGGGCGGTCAGGCCCCGGCCGGCGCACCAGGCGGCGGCCGCGTCCAGGAGCGCCCGGGCCGTGGCCGGGTCGTCCTCGGTTTCGAAGAAGCCGAAGAAGCCGGTGGCGTCATGACAGAATTCGTTGTGGGCCCGGTTGTGGATGGCCGCCACACGCCCCACCGGGCGGCCGTCGCGCTCCGCCAGGAAAAACTCCGCCGTCGCCTGCCGGTAGAACGGGTGATGCCGCCGGTCCAGCAGCCGCCGCTGGTCGTATCGCAGCGGCGGGACCCAGTGGGGATGCCCGGCGTAGTGCCGGTAGGGAAACTCGATAAAGGCGCGCAGGTCGCGCGCGCCGGACACCGGCCGAACCGTCGTTGTCATGGCTGTTGCTCCCATCGCCGGGTTGGGTCAGCGGCTCCGCGCCGGCACGGCGGCGCCGTCGAGCGCCGTCCGAATCTCGTCGGCCAGCCGCTCCAGGCCGTCGCCCCGCAGCGCCGACACGGTCAGGTCGCCGTACCGCTGGGCCAGGTGGACCTGTTCGGCCGGGTCCAGCCGGTCGGCCTTGTTGAGCACCCGCAGCCGCGGGATCCCGTCCAGGCCGAGGTCGGCCAGCAGCCGCTCGACGGTCAGGATGTGGTGGTCCCGCTGCGCGCTGGTGGCATCCACCAGGTGGATGATCAGCGCCGAGTCCTCGATCTCCTCCAGTGTCGCCTTGAACGCCTCGAGCAGGGGCGGAGGCAGCTCGCGGATGAACCCCACAGTGTCCGAGACGATGACCTCCTGTCCCCACGGCAGTCGCATGCGCCGGCTCACCGGGTCCAGCGTGGCGAACAGCTTGTCCTCGACCGGGACCGCCGCCCGCGTCATGGCGTTCATGAGGGTGGATTTACCGGCATTGGTGTACCCGATGATGGACACCACCGGCGCCCCCCGCCGCTGCCGGCCCAGGCGCCGCTGCCGTCGCGAGGTGCGGATCGCGGCCAGCTTCTGCGCCAGCAGGTCGATGCGGTCCTTGATGCGGCGTCGGTTCACTTCCAGCGACGTCTCACCGGGACCGCGGCCGCCGATCCCCCCGCTGAGGCGGGACAGGGAGTCGTCGAACTCCACCAGCCGCGGCATCAGGTACTGGAGCTGGGCCAGCTCCACCTGAATCTTCCCCTCCTGGGACCGGGCCCGGCGGGAGAAGATGTCGAGGATGAGCTGGTTCCGGTCGATGACCTTCAGGTCGGTCTCGCGGCCGATGAGCCGGCTCTGGGTGGGGGTGAGGGTCTGGTTGAAGATGAGCAGGGTGGCGCCGAGCTGCATGCTTCGGGTGATGAGCTCCTGCAGCTTGCCCCGGCCCAGGAGGTAGCGGGGATCCAGGGAGGCGCGGCGCTGGACAAACCGGTCGATCACCTGCACGTCGGCGGAATAGGCCAGCTCCTCCAGTTCGTCCATCCGCTCGCGTTCGGTGTCCACGGGGCCGGTGGTGACTCCCAGCAGGATCGCCCGCTCCGCGTGCTCCTGGCGGCGAAGCTGCGAGGTCTTCCGGACAAATTCGCCCTCCAGCTCGCGGATGAATGCCTCATAGTTCAGGTCCAGGTGGTGCACGTCGCAGGACGGGAGCAGCCGCCACAGCTCGGGCCGGACGGCGCCGCCCGGCGGATCGAAGTCGGGCGACAGGTGGGCGGTGTGCACCTGCCCGGGCCGGCCGTCGTCGGTGACATCCAGGGCGGTCATGGTGTCCAGCCGCAGGAGCGAGAGGTCTGTCAGATCCTCCCGGCTCAGCCCCGCCTCGCCGAAATGGGTGTGGATGCAGCGAAGGCCGCGGAACCGCCGCAGGTCGGTGCGGATCCGGCGGAAGTCGGGCAGCTCGATCCGGCTGCGATCCCCCACCACGACGTACTCGACGGCGCCCTTCCGGTCCACCAGCACCCCCACCTGGCGCCGGATTTCGGCGGCGATCCGGGCCAGGCCCGCCGCGAACTCCGGCGTCAGCAGGCTTTGTGCCGGCAGGCGGCGCTGGTAGATTTTTTGAAGCTGGCGGATCTGGCTGGGCTTGAGTCCCGAAGTGTTGCCGTAGATCTTGGAGATGGGTCACCTCCGCCGGGGTCGCGGCCGGAGCCTTCCGCCGTGCCGCTTCAGGTGGCGCTGGAACAGCGCACGCATGCCGGGGCGCCTGGCACCGGCGTCGGCCGGCGCGGGTTCGCTTTGGGCGAACGTTTCATGCAGCTCCCCGTCCTGCACCGTGACCCGGCCCTCGGTGCTGAGGCGCACCCAGTGGGTACAATAGGCGCGCCACCGGCCGCCGCCGCACTGGCGGACACAGAAGGTGTCGGTGTCCGTGCAGTTGACGCACTCGCCGAGGAGGAGGCAGACGCGCGGCACCAGCAGGCCGCACGTCCGGCACAGGATGTATGGCTCATCCACCGGCTCGAAGCGGGGGCAATCCGCCCGGGCCCGGTAGTCCTCGATGTGACCGAAGATGGTGCAGCCATAAAACTGGTGGTCGATCCGGCTGGCCGCGGGGTCCATGGACTGGAAATCGTCAAACCAGTTCCGGCAGGTTCGGCAATCGACGATCACAACGAATCGACCTCACGAACGGGTTGGAGGCGGATGACGGGTGTCGGGCGGCAGCGACGCGAGGCGGCGCGGGGAGCGGGGACTGCGGGCGGCGTCATCGGGTGCTACCGCCGGTCATCAAGGGGTCCTCGAACGGGCTGGCCGGGTCCCAGCCGTGGCGGATCAGTTTCAGCCGGACGTCGCGGCGGCCGAAGCGGATGGCTTCCTGGCCGGTGGGCATGTAGATGTCCACCTCCCGACCCTGGATCTCCGGACCGGTGTCCATGGCGGTGTAGATGCCGGAACAACCCTCGCCCTGGATCTCGACGATGGAGCCGAGGGGCACCACGCGCGGATCCACCGCGATGATGCCCCGCCGGACCCAGACGCCGCTCTTGGTGATGCCGAAGACGGAGTAGGCGGTGGCTTCGAACTTCTGCCACGCGCCGTCGTCAGGCAGCGGTTCGATGACCGGCGGCGGAGCGATCGCCGGTCGGTGAGGCTCCAACTCCAGGCTGAAGGCGGCCTCCTCGTCGATCGTGCGCGCAAAGATCACCCGGTTCTCCAGCGCCACGTAAGAGAACAGGACGACATTGAGCAACAGGATCAGCACCAGAATCGACTTCCGGATGTACACAGCCCCTCCAGCAACACACCACCGGTCGATATTATTATAAACTGAAAGTCAAACCTGCGTACCCCGATGTTTCCCCGACCACCGCCGGCACCGGCGTCCGGCAGCAGCCGGAAGCCCTTGGGCCCCACGAAAAAGTCTGCTATCATACCCCGGCACACGGAGGGCGGATGAAGGCGTACCTGTCGGGGTCGATGGAGTATGCGCCGGACTTCGGGACCGGCTGGCGCGATGAGATCGAGGCGTTCCTGCGCAACACGCTGCGCCACGAAGTGTACAATCCGGCCCGCGATATCCGCAAGAACCTCTCCGCCGAGGAACAGGCCAATTTCCGACGCTGGAAGACCGACGACCCACCCCGGTTCCGCGCGGTGATCCGCAAGATCATTCACTACGACCTGGATGTCCTCGAGGGGGGCGTCGGATACGTCGTCTGCCACTGGGACCGGCACTGCCGGCGCGGCGGCGGGACTCACGGCGAGCTCACCACCGCCTTCCGCCGCGGCATTCCGGTCTACATGGTGACCGAGGAGCCGTCTCAAGAGATCAGCGGCTGGATCCTGGGCTGCTGCGACGAGGTGTTCGGCTCCTGGCCTGAGCTCCGCGCCTTCCTGCAGGCGCGTTATTCGCAATGATCATCCGGAGGCACGCTTCATGCAAAAGTTCATCCGCGGACAGATGGGTTGGATCGAGGTGATCGCCGGCAGCATGTTCAGCGGCAAGAGTGAGGAGCTCATCCGCCGACTGAAACGCGCCGAGATCGCCAAGCAGCGGATCCAGGTCTTCAAGCCCAGCCTGGACGACCGGTACAGCGAGACGCACATCGTCAGCCACAGCGACATGAAGTATCAGGCGGAGATTGTGAAAACGGCCAGCGAGATTATGGAACGGGTCCAGCCCCGCACCGAGGTGGTGGGCATCGACGAGGCCCAGTTCTTCGATCCCGGCATCGTGGACGTCTGCAACCGCCTCGCCGACATGGGCAAGCGCGTCATCGTCGCCGGCCTGGACCGGGACTACCGCGGTGTGCCGTTCGACCCCATGCCCCATATCATGGCCATCGCCGAGGACATCACCAAAACCGCCGCCATCTGTATGCAGTGCGGCAATCCCGCCTATTACACCCAGCGGCTCATCGCCAGCCAGGAGCGAATCGTGGTGGGCGCCGCGGACGCCTACGAGGCCCGTTGTCGGCGCTGCTTCGAGCCGCCCAAGCCGGAGTCGCCCCCGACTCGGCCGGAGGATCCGTCGGCGTGAGCCTGCGTCGCCAGGCCGTCCATCCCGGCGGCGCGGCGGCGGCACAGGGCCGACCTGCTATAATGAACTCAGGATGACACCGAACCGCCGATCAAGCGACGCATCGCGTCCCCGCCCGGCCGGATGTGCGGAGGCCGCGGCGGCGGCGCTGCCGGCGTCTGAGCGCAATTCCCCCTGGGAGGCGAACTATGTGGTGCCCCACCTGTCGAGCCGAGTACGTGGAGGATGTCCGCCGCTGTCCGGTCTGTGACGTGGATCTGGTGAGCGAACTCCCCGACGAGGCCCCCGAGTACATCCCCGAAACCTGGAAGCTCGCGGCGGAGTACACGGACGAGATTGCGGCCAGCCTGGCGGAGGGATTGCTGGAAGACAACGACATCCCGTGCAAGCTCGAGAATCTGACCTTCCACGCCGAGCCCATCGCCGTGTCCCAGTCCTTCAGCTGCGTGCGGATCTGGGTGGAGGAGGAAAACCTGGCGGCAGCCCAGGCGCTCCTGGCCGAGGCGGACAATTTCGCCCTTTGTTCGGAATGCGGCGCAGCGGTGAAAAAAGAGGATGCGGCCTGTCCCCAGTGCGGCGCCACGCTGGAGGACGAGCCGGCGGGCGACTGACTGCGCCCACCGGTCCACGGTGCGCTCCGGGCGCGACCGTTCAGCTCAGCTCAGGGAATCAGGGAGCGACGAACAGTTCCCGGGCGACCACTTCGCGGACCCCCGGCAGCTTGCGGACATCGGCGATGAGCCGTTGGCGGGTCTCCTCGGTGGGAACCTGGCCGAAAAGCTCCACTCGCCCGGCGGCGCAGTTCACGCTGACGGTGCTCCCCTTGTACCCCAGCCGGATCTTGTTCAACACCAGGAAGGTCAGGTCCTTGTCGGACAGCTCGTAGACCACCCCGTCGGCGGTGCCGGCTGCGGCCGGCGCAGCGGGCGCGGCGGCGCCCGGCGCG